>NZ_JBITVD010000002.1:0-166460 GCF_044542805.1 Acidovorax sp. NPDC077693
TGAACTCTTCGGGATATGGCTGCTTTGTCATGGCACCTCCTATTGGGCCTCAGGTTTGAGGCTCGAAGGTGTCTAGTTCAGCCGGGGCGATTCAGTTTCCGCGGAGGCTGTTTGGTTTAAGTCAGACAACCACCTCGGTGCCGTGACTGGCGAGTTGACGGTAATAGTTTGCCTCAGCCTCAGCAGGCGGGATGTACCCGATGGGTTCGAGCAGGCGATGGTGGTTGAACCACGATATCCATTCGAGCGTGGCGAACTCGACTGCTTCCTTGGTTTTCCATGGAGCCCGGCGGTGAATCAGTTCGGCCTTGTACAGGCCGTTGATGGTCTCGGCCAGGGCGTTGTCGTAGCTGTCGCCCTTGCTGCCCACCGAAGGCTCGATGCCAGCTTCCGCCAGTCGCTCGGTGTAGCGAATGCTGACGTATTGCGAGCCTCTATCGGAGTGACAAACCAAACTGCCATCGCGCTCAGGCTGACGGGCATAGAGGGCTTGCTCCAGGGCGTCGAGAACAAAGTCTGTGCGCATCGAACTGCTCACACGCCACCCAACGATGCGCCTGGCAAACACGTCGATGACGAAGGCCACATACAACCAACCCTGCCAAGTCGAAACGTAAGTGAAGTCGCTCACCCAAAGTTGATTGGGCCTATCGGCTTTGAACTGGCGGTTGACCCTGTCCAGCGGGCACTGTGCTTTGCCATCACTGACGGTGGTTCGTACGGCCTTGCCGCGCATCACCCCGCGCAAGCCCAACTGCCGCATCAGCCTCTCAACAGTGCAGCGGGCCACTGTCGTGCCTTCACGCCTTAGTTGCCGCCATACCTTGTCGGCGCCATAGACCTGCATGTTGGCCTGCCAGACGCGTTGAATCTGCGGCATCAGCACCTCGTCGCGCTTGGCTCTGGTGCAGCGCTTGTGAGGCTGGCGCTGCAATGCTGCATGGCGCCAATACGCCGACGGAGCGACCTGCAGAACCTTGCAGAGCGGCTCGACCCCGTAGGCTTGTCGATGCTGATCAATGAAGCCTTTCAGGACTTCAGACGGCGGTCGAGCTCCGCCTGGGCGAAAAACGCGCTGGCCAGTTTCAGTATCTCGTTGGCCCGGCGCAGCTCTTTGACCTCGCGCTCCAGTTCCTTGACCCGTTGGGCTTCGGCCGTGGTGACACCTTCTCGCGTGCCTGCATCAACTTCGGCACGTTTGACCCACTCGTTCAGGGTCTGGGGTACACAGCCAATCTTTGGGGCGATGGATTCGATGGCGGCCCACAGCGATGGGTATTCCCCGCGCTGCTCCTGCACCATCCTCACTGCACGCTCACGCACCTCAGGCGAGAACTTGTTTGTCTTCTTCATGGCTCAATCCTCTCAGAGTGTTGAGCCTCCTCAAAAACCGGGGCGATTCACGCCGTATCGTGCGGTGTAGCGAACCGCTCCCTTGAAAATGAAACCGTAGCTGCTGTGCATCTCCAGACTGCAGGCTTACGAGCCAGGACGTCATTGAACAAATTGCCACATGCAGCACATAGACTCAGAAAAAAACGCTGCAGTAGGCGCGCAATTTGTGGCTATGGCTGCCGTGGACCGCTGGGAAAAAATCGTCGACGTTCTGACGCCGATCCTTGGGCGGCGGGGCGTGGCCGCCCTGTACCGCAGGACACTAGATGTGGCCGGCTGTCGCCATCCTTGCCTGCTGTACGCACACGAGAGCGATGAGCATACGAGTTTTGAGCCGCTTCGGCGACTGCTGGAGCAGCAAAGTGCAGATGCTGCTACCGCCGCTAGCGAGGCATCGCTGCAAACCTTGCACGAGCTGCTGGACAGCCTTATTGGGACCAACCTCACTCAGCGGCTGCTTGGCTCCCTGTCGTTCCCCCTCGTCAGCAGCTCGCACGCACAGGACACCAAGACATGACAAGCAATGTGACTATCAGGCAGCTTGCAACGGGAGTCCCAGGCCTGGATCAGGTGTTGGGAGGCGGCCTTTCAGAGTTTTCCTTCAACCTGATCGCTGGACCGCCCGGCTCCGGCAAGACCACATTAGCGCATCAAATCATGTTTGCTCTGGCAACGCCCGAGCACCCCGCGCTATATTTCACGGTGCTGGGTGAGCCGCCACTGAAAATGTTGCGCTACCAGCAGCAGTTTGGCTTCTTCGACAGCGAAAAGGTCAACCAGGCAATCCGCTTCATTAGCCTTTCTGATGCTTCGGTGGAGGGAGACTTCAACTCCGTGCTGTGCCGCATCACGGAGGAGGTAAGAAAGCAAAATCCGGGGCTAGTCTTTGTCGACTCCTTCCGCTCCGTGGTACTGGCCAAACAGGTACTGGGCGAGTCACAGGAACAGCTGCAAAGGTTCGTGTACCAACTGGGCGTGCTGATGACGAGCTGTCAGGCCACGACATTCCTAGTCGGGGAGTACTTCAACGAACCGGATTCCAACCCAGTTTGCTCCGTGGCCGACGGACTGATCTGGCTGCGCCAAAGCGTGCAACGCAATTCAATGGTGCGAAAGATTGAGGTGTTGAAGATGCGCGGACAACCGACGCTGCCAGGCCTGCATACATTTCGAATAGACAAAGGGGGCATTCGGGTCTTTGCGCCGGTGGGACAAGAGGTGCAAGCGCGCGACGCGCTCACGGCAGTAATAGGCCACGAAGGCCGCCTGTCCATCGGGGTGCGAGAACTTGACGCCATGTTGGGCGGAGGCTTGCCCCGTGGCTATTCGGTGCTGGTTGCTGGTCCGTCAGGCTCCGGCAAGAGCATTCTGGCAGGCGCATTTCTGGCCGAGGGCGCACGGCAAGGAGAGACCGGTGTGATCGCCGCCTTCGAGCAACAGCCCAGCGGCTCACGCAACCCTATGGTGGCTGCGCTGATTGCCCAAGGCGTGGTCGGCATTGTGGACAGCCGCGCGCCAGACCTGTCGATCGACGAAATCGTGCACCTTATCGTTGCCGAGATTAAGCGGCTGCAAGCCACCCGCGTCGTGATCGATTCGCTCTCAGGGTTTGAGCTGGCATTGGCACCAACCTTCAGGGACGATTTTCGCGAATCGCTGTCGCGCATGGTCACTGCTCTGGCAAGCACGGGGGTCACGGTATTGATGACTTCCGAGCTCGAAGATCGATACACTGACTTGCGCTTCAGCCCTTATGGAACGGCCTTCCTCACCGATGTCATCGTCGTGCAGCGCTACATTGAGATCGACAGCCGCCTGCAGCGCATGATCGCAGTTGTCAAAATCCGCGGCAGTGCCCATTCCAACGAACTGCGACTGTTCCACATCGGAGATGATGGCCTGAACATCGGCGAACGGTTAGCGAACCATGTCGGCCTGCTGGGTGGGCGGCCTACTCGCGAATCAGCCCCATTCTCAACGCTGCAGTTACGTGAGATGCAAACAGATGCAGCCGCTTGATGCTGTGCACATAGAACAGGTCCATGCACTTACCCAAGTCGCCGCCGACCTGAACACGGCGTCGCTGGAACTAAAAAGAGTGCTTCTGCAGATCGACGATGCACGTTGCCTTCTGGAGCGCCTGCACGTGCAGCTGCAGGACGCAAAGGCACTGGTCGATGCCGGCACCAGCCAGCACCTGGTGGAGGCCAATGCACACTTGGTCATCACAGCCTTGAAAAGCCAAGCCGATACCGAGCAGATCACGCAGGAGCTAACGGCGCTGTCGCGCTCTGCCGAGATCGACGGGCTTACCCAGTTGCCCAATCGAACACTGCTACATGACCGCTTCAACCGGGCCATGGCTCACGCCAAGCGGCACCACACCCGCTTGGGATTGCTGTTCATCGACCTCGATAAATTCAAGGCGATCAACGACACGTTAGGACATGCGGCGGGAGATACCGTACTGCAGCAGACGGCCCGCTGTATGGCGGCTTCCATTCGGGATGTGGACACTGTAAGCCGATACGGTGGCGATGAGTTCGTCATCCTACTGACGGACATCGCTGAATTCTCCGACGCCGTCGTGGTCTCGGACAAGGTGGCGGCGGCCATTGCCACTCCGATGACGCTGGGAAGCGAACGGCTGGTGATTTCTGTCAGCATTGGTGTGTGCATCTACCCGGACGACGGACTGCGGTTCGATGACCTGATGGTCTGCGCAGATGCCGCCATGTACAGAGCCAAGAAGATCAAAGAAGCCAATCTGCAGCCTCCATCATGAAGGCCAGATGAAGGCGTGGCGAAGACTAGAGCTGATGTATTGAACATCCAGTGAATATGGAGCAGCGAGAGAATTGAGTGCACCGCCGTGCACGGTTGCATCACGTCCCCGGGAAGCTGCCACCAAAATGTAATGCCGAAGCGGCACGGGAAGCGCTGTCAGAGAGGCTCTCGAGTTGTCACTACGGAAACTGCAGCCTCTGCGTCCCCTGAAGTGAAGGGATTTACGCTCAGCTCTGCCACCAGCTTATGGTGCAGTGCCAACCGTGTGTCCTTAGCCTTCCGATGGCCGCGACATCAATCGCTTCCAGACGTCAGACGAGCAACGACCAATCTATCTTCTGGCGTTGGACGAGCCGAATTCGGAGGACCTACTCACTTCTTTGGTTGCGGCCTGTGACGAGCCCCGAAGCCTCATGAAATCGCTGATATTGAACATGAGCGCCTATTGCCGGACGAGCACTACCATGGGGCCGGCAAAGTAGATGGTCAGGATCAAACGTGGGTCATGCTCGCGCTCGCTAGGTTGCTTAGCGTTTACCGCGCGGTACGCGACGCCGAACGTCGCCATGACCGATGCTATGGAAAGCATCCTCCGTTCAGAAAGTGTTGGAATGCTCGCTGCGGGCGCTGCAATGCCAATTGATTTTCATCTGAGTGGCTTGAGATCGGTTAGACCTAGGACACAGGGGAGGCCGCAAAACGAGGTCATTTCGCTAGGTGTGCGAAGACAGGGGCGCATACTGCGTTTGCGCTAACTGCAAAAATGGATTGTTCCTATCCCTCGCTGAGCGCCTACCTTCAGGCAATGGCTCTGCAAAGAGCCCACGACATTTCCATCCGCACGTTGCCGCGCAGGCCATGCCTACGCCCGACGCCATAGCATTTTTAGAGGCGGACAGCCAAGCGTGTCCACACCTCTTGCCGTGGGCAACTCGCAGGCATCGTGATGTCACGGGGCCCTGAAAGGTTTCTGTGTTGTCTTATCTTGCTCATGCTTGGCAGGGCACAGCCATGCCGCCGTGGAATGATGCCGCGCCGGTGCGTGAAGAACTATTCGGGTTAGAGCGGCTCGAACAGCATGCCCGCACCCTGGCCGTGGCGCAGCAGACAAGCTCCAGGCCCCTGGCTGTTCCCTCTCTGCAACGACGCCTGCGTTCCAATGCGAGCCAGTTGCTAGCCGCATACCGCGCTAGTGCCGCCGAGTTGGCATCTGGTTCCAGCGTGGTGCCTGCAGCCGACTGGCTGCTGGACAACTACCACGTGGTGGAAGAGCAGATCCGTGAGATCCGGGTCGACCTGCCGCCGGGCTATTACCGGCAGCTACCCAAGCTCGCGCATGGGCCGTTTGCAGGCTATCCGCGCGTTTTCGGCGTTGCCTGGGCCTTTGTCGCGCATACCGACAGTCACTTCGATCCGTTGGCGCTGCGCCGCTTCATTGCGGCATACCAGCAGGTACAGCCGCTGCTGATCAGCGAGCTTTGGGCGGTTGCCATCACCTTGCGCATCGTGCTAGTGGAGAACCTGCGCCGGCTTGCGGACCAGATCACGGCTGGCCGGGCGGACCGCGCCGACGCGCAGGCGTTGGCCGACCGCTTGCTCGCGTCGGGCAGCGCTTACTCCGCCCTGGTGGGAGACATCGGGACGCGCGCTGACGGACCGCTGTCGGAGCTCTTTGCCGCGCAGTTGGCCAAGCGTCTGCGCGACCAGGACCCGCGCACCACTCCGGCGCTGCAGTGGCTGGAAGAGCGGCTCGAGTTGCAGGGCACCAGCATGGGCTTGGTGATCGAGCATTCGCAGCAGCGCCAAGGCGCGTCAAACGTCAGCGTGCGCAACGTGATCACCAGCATGCGGCTGATGTCTGACATCGACTGGGCCGACCTCGTCGAGGGCATGAGCTTGGTAGACGAGCGTATGCGCGAGGGCAGCGGCTTTGCGGCGATGGACTTTGCCACGCGCAACCTCTACCGCAGTGCCATCGAGCAACTGGCACGCGGCTCTGAATGGACCGAGCTGGCGATTGCCGAGCAGGCGCTGGCCAGCGCGCAGGCGGCCGCGGCCGCCCAGGGCACAGGAGCCGGCCTCGCGCGTGCCAGCGACCCCGGCTACCACCTGGTGGCCGAAGGACGGCCCGCGCTGGAGCAGGCCATCGGCTTCAAGCCGCCATGGGGCTTTCGCTTCAACCGGTGGCAAGTCGGCCTGGGCGTGGGTGGCTACATTGCCGCCATCATGGCCCTGGCCGTGCTGCTGCTGGGTGCGGCGCTGGGGTGGGCCGGCATGCACGGCACGCACCCGGGCTGGCTGGTGGCGCTGGCGCTGGCCGGCTTTCTGCCCGCCACCGAGGTGGCCAGCGTGCTCGTCAACCGGCGCGTCACCCTGCGCTTCGGTGCGGTAGGGCTGCCGGGCCTGGCGCTTGACGACGGCGTGCCCACCGGCCTGCGCACCCTGGTGGTGGTGCCCACGCTGCTGACCAGCGAGGCGGACCTGCGCGCCCATATCGAGAACCTGGAGGTGCACCACCTGGCGGGCGCGGGGGGCGACCTGTCGTTCGCGCTGCTGTCCGACGGGATGGACGCAGCCACCGAGGTGGTGGCTGGCGATGCCCACCTGATCGCCGTGGCGCGGGAGGCGATTGCCGCGCTGAACCTGCGATACGGCCCGGCACCGGGCGGCCAGCGCTTTTACCTGTTGCACCGGCATCGCCGCTTCAATGCCGGCGAGAACTGCTTCATGGGCTGGGAGCGCAAGCGCGGCAAGCTGCATGAGCTCAACCGCCTGCTGCGCGGCGCCACGGACACCAGCTTCATGGCGTTGGACGGGCGCGAACAGCCCGACATCCTGCCCGGCGTGCGCTACGTCATCACGCTGGACGCCGACACCCGGCTGCCGCGCGATGCGGCGCTGCGCCTGATCGGCAAGATGGCCCACCCGCTGAACCAGCCCACCTTCAGCCCGGCCGAGCAGCGCGTGGTGGGCGGGCATGCGATCCTCCAGCCGCGCGTGACGCCGGCGCTGCCCATGGGGCTGGAAGGCTCGCTTTATCAGCGGCTCACCTCCGGCCCCGGCGGCATGGACCCGTATGCGGCCGCGGTGTCTGACGTGTACCAGGACCTGTTCGGCGAGGGCTCGTACACCGGCAAGGGCATCTACGACGTGGACGCCTTCGAGGCCGCGCTGGCCGGGCGCGTGCCCGAGAACACGCTTCTCAGCCACGATTTGTTCGAAGGCGTGCTGGCGCGCGCCGGCCTGGCGTCGGACGTGGAGGTGGTGGAGGACTTCCCGGCGCGCTACGACGTGGCCGTGCAGCGCCAGCACCGCTGGACGCGTGGCGACTGGCAGCTGCTGCCCTGGGTGCTGGGCCGGCGCCACCACGGCTTCCCGTTGCCGGCCCTGGGCCGCTGGAAGATGCTGGACAACCTGCGCCGCTCACTGCTCGCCCCGGCCGGGATGCTAACTCTGTTGCTGTGCTGCTGGCTGCCGTGGCCGCAGGCGCCGTGGGGCGTGCTCCTGGTGCTGGCTGCGCTTGGCGTACCGGCGTTTCAGCCAGGGATGGCCGAGCTGTGGGCCAGCCGCCCCGGCATCCGCGTGGCCAGCCACCTGCGCCTGTTGGCGTCCGACTTCCGCGTGGCGGTGCTGCAGACCGTGGCCGCCATCGCGCTGCTGCCCGACCACGCTTGGCGCGCGGTGGATGCCATCGTTCGCGCGCTGGTGCGGCTGTACGCCACGCACCGGCAGATGCTGGAGTGGAAGACCGCCGCACAGTCGGCCACCAAACCGCGCCCGGGACCCGCAGGTTTTTACGGACTGATGGCCGGCGGCCTGCTGCTGGCCACCGTGCTGGCGGCGGGTACCGCCGTGCTGGCACCCGCATCGCGGCCCCTGGTGCTGCCACTGCTGGCCCTGTGGCTGGCGGCGCCGGCCCTGGCCTGGCGTTCGAGCCGCCGTTCCGTGACCGCGCCACAGAGCGCACCCGCCCTGGACAACGCGCTGGCCCTGCGACGCATCGCGCGCCGCACCTGGCGCTTCTTCGAGACCTTCGTCACGGCGGCCGAGCACCACCTGCCGCCCGACAACTTCCAGGAAGACCCGAAGCCAGTGGTGGCGCGCCGCACCTCGCCCACCAACATGGGGCTGTACCTGCTGTCGGCCGTGGCCGCGCGCGACTTCGGTTGGGCCGGTGCCGTGCAGACTGCGGACCGGCTGGAAGCCACGCTGGCCAGCATGGGCGCGCTGGCGCGCCACCGGGGCCATTTCTATAATTGGTATGACACGGGCACGGCGCAGGTGCTGGCACCGGCCTATGTGTCGTCGGTGGACAGCGGCAACCTGGCCGGCCACCTGATCGCGCTGGCCAATGCCTGCGAGGGCTGGGTGCGCGCGCCGCTGCCCTGCACCTGGGTGCAGGGGTTGGGCGATGCCGTAGCGCTGGCGCGTGAGGCGGTGACCAGCGTGCCCGCAGCCCAGGGCGCGCAGGGCCGGCGGCTGCTGGCCATGCTGACCGAGATCGACGCCGCAGTGGCTGCAGGCGACGTGGAGATGGGCTTACCCGCCCTGCAGCGCCTGGCCGACAAGGCGCTGAAGGAGGCTCAGGACATCGTGGTGCCGGCAGGCAGCGGCGATGGCGAAGCATTACTGTTCTGGACCGGTGCTGTGCACGCGCGGGTCGCCGAGCAGGGGCGCGACCTGCAGGCTGCCGGGATGGGCGCGGATGCGCCCCCACTCGACATGCGCTGGCAGGGGCTGGCCGACACGGCGCGCGCCCTGGCGCTGGACATGGACTTCGCCTTTCTGCTCGACCCCGAGCGCAAGCTCCTGTCCATTGGCTACGCGGCGGTGGAGAACCGGCTCGACGCCAATTGCTACGACCTGCTGGCGTCCGAAGCGCGGCTGGCCAGCCTGTTCGCCATCGCCAAGGGCGACGTGGAGACGCGCCACTGGTTTCGCCTGGGGCGCACGGCGATACCGGTGGGCAAGGGCTCGGCCCTGGTGTCGTGGTCGGGCTCGATGTTCGAGTACCTGATGCCATCCCTGGTGATGCGCGCGCCTGCCGGTAGCCTGCTGGAGCACACCAATACCCTGGTGGTGCAGCGGCAGATAGCCTATGGCGGGCTGCAGGGCATACCTTGGGGCATTTCCGAGTCGGCCTACAACGCGCGTGACCTGGAGTTCACCTACCAATACTCCAACTTCGGCGTGCCGGGCCTGGGGCTCAAGCGCGGGCTGGCCGAGAACCTGGTGATCGCCCCCTATGCCACGGGCCTGGCCAGCATGGTGGATGCCACCGCGGCGGGACACAACTTCTCGCGCCTGGCACAGCTCGGTGCCCTGGGACAGCACGGCTTTTATGAGGCGCTCGATTTCACGCGCAGCCGCCTGCCCGAGGGTCAGGCCGTGGCCATCGTGCGCACCTACATGGCCCACCACCAGGGCATGACCATCGTGGCCATTGCCAACACCTTGCACGGCGGGCAGATGCGCGAGCGCTTTCACCGCGAGCCCATGGTGCAGGCCTGCGAGCTGCTGCTGCAGGAGCGCATGCCGCGCCTGGTGGCCGTGGCCCACCCGCGCGCCGAAGAGACGCAGACCGGCCCCGCCGACGTACGCGACGACCTGCATGCGGTGCGGCGTATGGGCGCGCCGGGCGCGGGCGCACCGGCCACGCACCTGCTGTCCAACGGGCGCTATGCCGTCATGCTCACCGCGGCCGGCACCGGCTACAGCCGCTGGCGCGACCTTGCGGTGACCCGCTGGCGCGAGGATGCGACCAGCGAAGACTGGGGCTCGCACGTCTACCTGCGCGATGCGCACAGCGGCCGCACCTGGTCCGCGGCGGCAGAACCCTCGGGCCGCGCGGCTGACAGCTACGAGGTGGCGTTTGCCGAGGACCACGCGGCCTTCACGCGCCACGACGGCAGCATGACCACCACCACCGAGGTGATCGTATCTGCAGAGGCCGATGGCGAGGTGCGCCAGGTCACCCTGGTCAACACCGGGCCGCGTGCGCGCGAGATCGACCTGACCTCGCACGCCGAGCTGGTGCTGGCCCCGCCTGCGGCCGACAACGCCCACCCGGCGTTCTCCAAGATGTTCGTGCAGACCGAGTACCTGCCCGAGTTCGGCGCGCTGCTGGCCACGCGCCGTGCGCGCAGTCCGGGCGAGCCGGGGGTGTGGGCCGCTCATTTTGCGGTGGTGGAGGGCACGGTGATCGCCCCGGCGCAGTACGAGACCGACCGGGGTCTGTTCCTTGGCCGGGGCCGCACGGCGCGCAATGCGCTGGCGGTGCATGGCGGCGGCGCGCTCTCCAACACCGTGGGCACGGTGCTGGACCCGGTGTTCGCGCTGCGCCAGCGCGTGCGCATCGCCCCCGGCCAGACGGCCCGCGTGGCATTCTGGACCCTGCTGGCGCCCACGCGCGAGGCACTGCTCGACCTGGTGGACCAGCACCACGACCGCAGCGCCTTCGAGCGCGCCCGCACCCTGGCCTGGACCCAGGCCCAGGTGCAACTGCGCCACATCGGCATCGGTGCCGAGGCAGCGGCGGACTTTCAGCGCCTGGCGGCGCCCATCCTCTATGCGGACGCGCGCTTTCGGGCGCCGGCCGATGCCATTGCGCGCGGCGCGGGGCCGCAATCGGGCCTGTGGCAGCACGGCATCTCGGGTGACCTGCCCATCGTGCTGCTGCGCATCGACGACATCGAGGACATCGCCCAGCTGCACCAACTGCTGCAGGCGCATGAGTACTGGCGCATGAAGCGCCTGGGCGTGGACCTGGTGGTGATCAACGAGCGTGCATCGTCCTACGTGCAGGACTTGCAGATCGCCATCGAGACCGCCGTGCGCAGCAGCCAGTCGAGGCCGCGCCTGGGCGAATCGCTGGCGCAGGGTGTGGTACACACGCTGCGTGCCGACCTCATGGATGCGACCTCGCGCGCACTGCTGCAGTCCATCGCCCGGGTGGCCCTGTTGGCGCGGCGCGGCCCCATTGCCCAGCAATTGGCACTGATGCCCGCGCAGATGCCCGAACCGGTGGCCAGGCCAGCGCCTGTGCCGGCACCGCACCCACAGTACGGTTCAGCCATCGAGCCGGACGCCGCCGAGCTCGAGTTCTTCAACGGCCTGGGCGGCTTCGACAAGGACGGCACGGAGTACGTGACCATCCTGCGCGACGGGTCCACCACGCCCGCGCCGTGGATCAACGTCATCGCCAACCCGGCCTTCGGCTTCCAGGTGTCGGCCGATGGCAGCGGCTACACCTGGGCCGGCAACAGCCGCGAGAACCAGCTCACGCCCTGGTCCAACGACCCGGTGAGCGACCCGGCCGGTGAGGCGTTTTTCGTGCGCGACGACGCCAGTGGCCAGCTGTGGAGCCCCACGGCGCAGCCCATTCGCGGCCAGGGCACCTACACGGCGCGCCATGGGCACGGCTACAGCCGCTTTCTGCACGAGGCCCACGGTATCGCGCTGGAGTTGCTGCAGTTCGTACCCATCGCTGACCCGGTCAAGGTCTCGCGCCTCACTGTGCAAAACCGCACGGCGCAGGTGCGGCAGATCACCGTGACGGTGTATGCGGAGTGGGTGCTGGGCACCTTGCGTGGAGCGTCGGCCCCGTTCGTGCTGACCGAGCGCGATGCGGACAGCGGCGTGCTGCTGGCACGCAACCCCTGGAGCACGGCGTTAGCCGGTCGTGTGGCCTTTGCCGACCTGGGTGGCCAGCAGACGGCGTGGACGAGCGACCGCACGGAATTTTTGGGGCGGCATGGCAGTCTGGCGGCGCCAGCGGCGCTGCGCGGCCAGGCAGTGCTGTCCGGCGGCGGCGGTGCGGGGCGCGACCCCTGCGCGGCGCTGCAGTGCACGCTCACGCTGCAGCCGGGGGAAACCAGGGAGGTGACCGGCTTCATCGGGCAGTGCGCATCGGCGGCCGAAAGCCTGGCCCTGGTGGCCCGCTACCGCCTGCTCGACGTGGATGCGCTGCTGCAAGAGGTGGCAGACCATTGGCGCAGCCTGCTGGGTACAGTGCAGGTGCGCACGCCCGACCGTGCCATGGACATCATGCTCAATGGCTGGCTGCTGTACCAGACGCAGGCTTGCCGCATCTGGGCACGGTCGGCCTTCTACCAAGCCAGCGGGGCCTACGGTTTTCGAGATCAGTTGCAGGACGGCATGGCGCTTGCCTTTGCACGTCCCGAGGAGACGCGCGCGCATCTTCTACGCGCCGCAGGCCGGCAGTTCACCGAAGGCGACGTGCAGCACTGGTGGCTGCCGCACTCGGGCCAGGGCGTGCGCACGCGCATCTCGGACGACCGGGTGTGGCTGGCGTTTGCCACCGCCAGCTATGTGCAGGTGTCGGGCGATGCGGCGGTGCTGGACGAATCCATTGCCTTCCTGGAAGGGCCTGCACTGCAGCCGGGCGAGCACGACGCATTTTTTCAGCCCATGCTGGCCGACGCATCGGCCACCTTGTTCGAGCACTGCGCGCTGGCGCTGGACCAGACCATGGTATTGACCGGCGACCTGGGCCTGCCGCTCATGGGCACGGGCGACTGGAACGACGGCATGAACCGCGTGGGCCAGGAGGGCCGGGGTCAAAGCGTGTGGCTGGGCTGGCTGCTGGTGCGCACGGTGGCATTGATGGCGCCGCTGGCCGACGTCCGCGACCCAGGCCGCGCAGCGCGCTGGCGCGCGCATGCCGAATCGGTGCGCGCCGCGCTGGAGCGCGAGGCCTGGGACGGCGCCTGGTACCGGCGTGCGACCTTCGACGACGGCACCTGGCTGGGCACGCACGAGGGACAGGAGTGCCGCATTGATTCCATCGCCCAATCGTGGGCGGTGCTCTCGGGCGCCGCTGACCCGGCGCGGGCGCTGATCGCCATGGCCTCGCTGGGCGAGAAGCTGGTGCTGCCGCAGGAGGGCCTGGCCCTGCTGTTCACACCGCCGTTCAACACTACGCCGCACGACCCGGGCTATATCAAGGGCTACCCGCCCGGCCTGCGCGAGAACGGCGGGCAGTACAGCCATGCCGCCATGTGGGCCATCATGGCCCGGGCCCAGCTGCGCACCGACCCGCAGGCCGGCACCCGGGCGCACGCGCTGTTCGCGCTGGTCAACCCGATCCACCATGCGCGCACGCCCGACGAGGTGGCACGCTACCGCGTGGAGCCGTACGTGGTGGCTGCCGACGTCTACTCCGTAGCACCGCACGCCGGGTGCGGAGGCTGGACCTGGTACACCGGGGCCGCAGGCTGGATGTACCGGGCCGGGGTAGAAAGTATCCTGGGGATACGGCGCGAGGGGGTGGTGCTGGTTATCGACCCGTGCATTCCTACGCATTGGCCGGGTTTCGAAGCCAACATCGTTCTCGGCGACGCCCACTACTGCATCAAGGTGACCGCCACTGATACACCAGGACGCAGAGGTCTATCGGCAACTTTGGACAATTCCCCTCTAGACATCGATGACGGCGCGCTGCGCATTCCCATCACTCCTGGCCAGCATACATTGCAGCTGGTGGTGTAATCATCCTGAAGTTTGCTCGTGGCAAAAGGCACCCGCGGCACACGGGTAAAGACAGTCATCGGATCTTGCAGGCACTGGGTGTTGATTGCCTCCAAAATTTGCTGCTCAATCCTTTCTAGCTGCATCTGCAGCGATGCCAACGACGCTGGAATCCGACACGCACCCGTGACATGGACTCGTACTGTGTTGCCCGTGACAGTCGGACGGTTTCGCCGAACTGGATTTCCTGGCTACTTATGCTGAGCGGATCCTCTGGGACTCTGGGCTCTACTTGTCGCCATCG
Source organism: Acidovorax sp. NPDC077693 (assembly GCF_044542805.1). Taxonomy (NCBI): domain Bacteria; kingdom Pseudomonadati; phylum Pseudomonadota; class Betaproteobacteria; order Burkholderiales; family Comamonadaceae; genus Acidovorax; species Acidovorax sp. NPDC077693. The sequence goes on from NZ_JBITVD010000002.1 coordinate 13,976, forward strand.
GGTAGCCAGATTCGGGTGAACGTGGGAAATGACCAAGAGCTAGCTGTGGTCGCGAAGTTGGTCGGTGGCGCGAGATTTCTCGATTGGACTTAGCACCGTCATCTGAGCAATTCGGATAAAACTGCGCGATCCCACGGCGGCCGAACTTCACATAGCTGGCCTAGCTGTGCCTGGGAGATTCTATGGACAATGACTGCTTTGTACTAGTTCGCGTGAACACAGAAGCAGCCGATCACGGACAGTAATCGCTGCTGAGCTGTCGTTGGCAATGCTCGGCTTTGCAGCCGCAACGACCGCGTCACACGTCAGAATGGAAATTGCACAGCACTGTTCGGATAAGGAAGTCGGAAAGCGGGAAACGCGGCCACGCATGATCCGGCAGAGCTCAACGATAGTTGCAGAAATTTGCAGCTTCCGCGAGGCCAAAGGCCTGTCGCGTCACTTACCCATCGCTGCTTGCTCAGCGCTCTGGATTGCTGGCACAGGCATAGCCAACCGCAAGCTTTCCCGGTACTGCTCTGCTGGAGCTGCATGAACCACTTCCACTACCGCGTCGTAATTTGCCCGGATCACTGCCTCAATCTCTTGGAGATCAGCACGGAAAAACTCTTTGCGTCCATTGACCTTGTTCAGTCTGCCGGCTGCGAAATGCGTATGCAGCTTGGCCTCCAATGCCGGGGCATTGTCCGAGAAGACGAGTGCATGCACGTCAAACCGAAAGGGCACTGAGGCGTCACCAAGCTCGTCGACCCGGTCCATGGGCTCCAGCCTTCTCGTCATGCCGACCTTGTAGATTCCCTCGCCAAAAGCTCCGATGTTTGAAATGACGTAGACGTAGCCAGCGCGTGCGTTCTGCTCGCGGTAATCCAGCAGCCGCTCATCGTCATCGAGCTTGGCGCTCTGTTCGGTGATCTCTTCGATGCGCGTCTTCAACTCAGCACGCTCTTGAGGGTCAGTCGACGCCGTGAGGCGCAACTGGAGTTTTTGGATGGCCCCCGTGAAATGGCGACGCTCTTTGTCAATCTTGGCCCGGGCTTCCCGGATTTCTTTCTCTAGCTTTTCCTGCTCGCGCTGGTCCTCGCGTGCTTGGCGGATCGCCTCTTTTTCCTCTTGACGCTTCATCTGGTACTCGTGCGCAAGATAAAGCTCTTCCAGTTTGCGCTCCAAGACGATGTCTTTCCAGAAAGCGCCGACCGCCTTCACCAAGGTGTTGCATGTGGCGAACGACCGGCGAATACGCTCCTCCATCTTGTCCAAATTGCTGAACTTGACATTGTCAACGCAATAGTCACTCTCGCTGTTGAAGGACCTCAACGCCAGTTTCATCACGTCCTTGCGCATCTTCTTCCACTGCGCCTTCGTAAATTCAACGGCGTAGTTGTCCCACGCATCGATCTCGGCGCTCAAGCCCCGAGCTGTCCTCTTTTGGTCTTCGCGGTTTTCGTCCAGTCTCTTTTTGTACTCAGCACTGTTCGTGAACTGGAACTTAGGCTCATAGAGGGCGAATGACTCCAATTGGATAGCATCCTCAGCGCCGAGAATTTGCGCCTGGAGTTCTTGAAGCTGCCGCTGTGCAGCGGCCAGGTCCGCCTCGTGCGAGCCGATCTGAGCGCGAGTGTTGTCGAGAAGGGCTTTTTGTGCAGCGGCCAGCTCCGACTCTTTTTTGGCGTTCTGAGCGCGAGTGTTGATAAGGAGCGCCTGTTCGCTGCGAATTTGATCCTGAACTGCTGCGCGAGTGTTGGCGAGGAGGGCCTGCTCGGTGCGGATTTGGTCCTGAACTGCTAGTAAATCGAACAGCCCGAGCGCCTTATTCTGGGCCACAAGCTCATCGTATTTGGCCTGCAGCACCTCTTGGTCTCTGTATGACTGCAGCCGGTGCGACTGCAGCTCGGCCTCCAGCCGCGTTGCGGCCGCCCTGTGCTCGGGCCCCTTGAAATAGTCGCTCAATGCCATCGCGCACCTCCCCTTATTGCATTTTTTGTTCTGAACCCGGCCCGTTTCCGCCCGGCTTGCGAGAAGCAATGATGGGCACACGCGGGTCTGCGTCAAGTGTAGTTTTACAAAGCAGGAGACTTCATGTCTGATAACAAGCAGAGCACTGGACAGGACCGCAAGCTCACCTCAGCTAGCTGTTTTTTTGTGAAATGCTTTGTCTCGCATGTATACACAGGGACACGTTTCACTTCACATCAATCAGGAGCTTTCCCTGTCTGCTCTGGCATTGCGCGCACTCAGCAGACATGCAGCCAAATCACGGACGATGCGGGACTTGGGCAGATCCGGCCTGAAGATCAGCAATGTGCGAAAGTGCACGGCTGCTGAGAACGGGCGAAACACCACGCCACGTGCTGCATAGCCGTCTGAGGCGTAAGGATTGACCAGTCCTACGCCCAGCCCCTCCATCGCCAGCGCACATACGGTGGATGAATTGGGTGTCTCTGCAACGACTTTCGGCCTGACGCTGCTGGTTTCCAGAATCTGCGCCAGCTTTCTGCGCACCGTGTCCTCCGGTGATAGCGCGATGAAGGCCTCCTCGTGAAGGTCTTCGGGCTTGACCACCTTGCGCGAGCAAAGCCTGTGGCCTGCTGGCATGGCACAGACCGCTTTGGGCGTTGCGAATAGCTGGTGCTCCAGCCCCGCCACATCGATTTCGTCTGCTGCCAGGCCCACATCAAAACGGCTGCTCACCACCAGCTCGCGCACGGTAGCCGAACTGGCCACCTGCAGGGTGACTGCAATGGAAGGGTGCTTTTCGCGGAACAAGCGAAGCGCATGCGGCACCAGCGTCGATCCCATCGCTGCCAGGCTGGCAATGCGAATGTCTCCCGTCCCGAAGTCTCGAATGCGCGCTGCGCTGATGCGCAGTCGGTCGAGACCCTGGAAGGTGGTCTCCACATCCCGAAAGAAGAGCTGGCCTTCAGCGGTGGGCACCAGCCGCCCGCGAACCCGGTCGAACAGGGCAAAACCAGTGGTTTTCTCCAGCTCCAGGATGCTGCGGCTGATGGCCGGTTGGCTGATCTGCAGCAGGTCGGCCGCTCGGGATGCAGAGCCCGTCACCATCACCGCACGAAAGGCTTCGATCTGACGAAAGTTCATTCACAACCTATCAGCTTTTGGCATAGACCATATCAATCACATCATTGATTGTTATCAACCTGGATTCTAAAGTCCTCTCATTCACCGAGCCACAGACCTTGAAAGGACCAGAGCCATGGACCGTCGATCGTTACTACAAAAGAGTGGCGCAGCCACCGCAGCGATGTTGTTACCCGGTAGGTCGCTGTGGGCACAGGCGGCATACCCCGACAAACCCATCAAGCTGATCGTTCCGTGGTCTGCGGGAGGCAGCACCGATGTGCTGGCCCGCGCGGTCGGCCAGAACATGGCCGATGGGCTGGGCAAGCCCGTGGTGATCGACAACCGTCCCGGCGCTGCAGGGCGCCTCGGTGTGGACGCCATGGTCAAGTCAGCAGCTGACGGGTACACGGTCGCCATCATCGAACTGGCCCACGCGATTGCACCGTCGATTTATCAGAAGATGCCCTACGACATCATGAATGACGCTGCGGCGATCTCCACTCTCGGAGTTTCGCCCCTGGTCCTCTTCGTCGATGCGCAGAAGTACCAGGCGGGGCAGCATCAGAAGTTTGTGGCCGATGCCAAAAAGGCGGCAGAGCCCTTGAGCATCGCCACCAGCGGCACGGGCAGCATCAGCCACCTGGCGGCGGGTTTGTACGCCAAAGAGGCCAAGCTGGAATTGCAGATGGTTCCATACAAGGGCTCAGCGCCTGCATTGACCGATGTGGCAGCGGGCGTTCTGAGTGGTCACTTCTGCACATTGGCGAGCGCCAGCAGCCTGTTCAGCGCTGGAAAGATCGTTCCCCTGATGGTGACGGGCAACCGGCGTGTGCCACAGCTTGCGAATGTACCCAGCGCCAGCGAATTGGGGCTGAACACCCTGGACTTTGGACAGTGGTGGGCATTGATGGCGCCAGCCAAGGTGCCCAAGTCCATCATTACCACGCTGCACAAGGCGACGGCCACTGCACTAGCGGACAAGCAGGTGCAGTCCCGCATTTCCAGCCTGGCCATCCAACTGGGCAGTCGCTCGCCTGACGAGACCCAGGCCTTCATCCGCGCCGAAGCCATCAAGTGGGCCAAGGTGGTCAATAGCCTGGGCATCAAGCCCGAATGAGTCGACCAGCAAGAGCCTCCGCATGACCGCACAAGCCAACTCTCCCGAACCGCCCAACGATCAGTTTCGCAGTTTGTCACCCGCCGTGTGGCGGGCCTCCACCGTCCTGTTCGATACCGTCGCAGACTTCACATCTCGCAAAGACCGCCTGTTTGACGGCTACACCTATGGCGTCACAGGCACCCCGACCACGCGTGCTTTGGAAGAGCGCGTGGCGGCACTCGAAGGAGCCCAACATTGCATAGCGGTGCCTTCCGGGCAGGCTGCGCTGTGTTTGATCGCCCTGTCTTTGCTCAAGGCTGGGGACCATGTTCTCATTGCAGACTCCGCCTATGGCCCGCTGCGCACCTTCGCCCGCGACTACCTGCAACGCTTCGGCATAGAACACGACACCTTTGATCCGTCAGCAGGTGCAGACCTTGCGGCGCTGCTGCGCCCCCAAACCCAATTGGTGTTTCTCGAATCCCCCGGCTCCATCACGATGGAGATGCAGGACATTCCGGCCATCGTGAAAGTGGCTCAGGCTGCGGGCGTGTGCACGGTGCTCGACAACAGCTGGGCCTCACCCCTGGGGTTTCGCGGTGTGTCAGCGGGTGTGGACATCGTGGTGGAGGCGGCATCCAAGCTTCTGAGCGGCCACTCCGATCTACTCCTGGGCACCATCTCAACGAACAACCGGTCGCTGTACGAGACGTTCAGGACCACACAGAGCGTCCTGGGGCAGGCCGTGAGTGCCGAAGACTGCTTCCTCGCCCTGCGGGGCATGGACACGCTGGAAGTGCGCTACGCCCACCAGTGCGCCAGCGCGCTGGCAGTGGCCTCAGCACTCGCCAGCCAAGAGTCGGTGGCGGAAGTCCTCTTCCCGCCGCGCCCTGGAGACCGCAGCCACGCACGCTGGGCAGCCTCGTTTACCGGTGGTGGGTGCGTGCTGTCCTTGATACCTCGCTTCCACAGCGATGCAGCCATTCACCAATTCTTCTCGGCACTGCAGGTGTTCCAGATTGGAGCCAGTTGGGGCGGAGTTCACAGCCTGGCAGCGTTCTACCCCGCAGCAGAGCAACGCAAGCGCAAGCACTGCGCATTCGGTGCGGGCATCGTCCGCCTGTCGATTGGGGTGGAGCCCCCAGCCAGGCTCATCGCCGATCTTGAGCAAGCCTTGCAAGCCGTCGCAGCGCAATGACTTCCCCCCAACACCCTAGAGAGCACGCCATGACTGAACGACGCGACTTTTTCCGCTACGCCACCGCCAGCTCGCTGGCTGTGGCCATGGGCACAGCATCCGCCGCCACGGCGGTAACGGCCAGCGCAAACACGGCCTCGATATCTGCCGCCGCAGGCTCCAGCGCACTGCAAACAGAACTTGCGGGTCTCTACGATGTAGACCGGACCGTGGTCAACCTTGACGCGGCTTACTACGGAGCCATGACCCGCGAGGTTCAAGCACACTACTTCGAGCGTTTGATGTGGGTGAACAAGTACAACTCCACGTTCTTACGCAGCGCCGTACAAGGCATGCCGCGCGATCCTGAACTCAACAAGTCTCGTGCCGCAGTAGCCCACCTCATCGGAGCGACACAGGATGAGGTCACGCTGTGCGGTGGGGGTACGGAGGCCCTCTATTCGCTGATCGTCAACTACCGGCCGCTGAAGTCAGGCGATGCGGTGATCTACGCCGACACCGACTACGATGAAATGCAGTACGCCATGGACTACCTGGAGCAAAGCCGGGGGGCCAGGGTGGTGCGTTTCAACCTGCCCGAGCCCCACACCCGCGCCAATGTGCTCGAAGCCTATGACCGCGTTTTGCGCGACACACCGCGCGCCAAGTTGCTGTTGCTGACGCATGTCTCCAACCGCAATGGCCTCGTGCCGCCAGTGGCAGAGATTGTGGCCATGGCCAAGGCGCGGGGTGTGGATGTGATACTGGACAGTGCCCAGGCTGTCGGCCACATGCCCTTTGATGTGAAAACCTACGGTGCGGATTTCGTGGGCTTTTCATTGCACAAATGGGTGGCCGCGCCGCTTGGCACGGGTGCCATTTACATCAAGAAGGAACGGCAGGCGGACATTCAACAATGGCTCGGAAACAAGCTCTACAAAGCGGAGGACCTTCGCTCGCGCATCCCCACGGGTACGGTGGATGTGGCCGCCCGGCTCAGTATCCCTCAAGCCCTAGCAGTGCAAGAGCGCATTGGACTGGATCGCAAGTTCTCGCATTTGCGCGCCCTGCGCAATTATTGGGTCGACAGGGTGCGGGATGTGCCGGGTGTCGAACTCATGCTACCCCAGGAGCGCGACAACTATGGGGCAATCAGTGCATTTCGCCTGGCAGGCCTGCGGACCATGGAGCAGGCGCGCCAGGTGCAGGCGCGCTTTATCTCAAAGCACGGCATTCTTGTGGTTGCTAAGTCAGGGCTGGCTTCCGGACCTGTGATGCGGGTGACCCCGTCGCTGTTCAACACTACAGAAGAGATGGATCGCTTGGTGGCGGCCATTCAGGCGGAGCGAAATCTGTTCACCTGAGTTGGGGAGAGGCACGTCGCCATTCTCGGTACTGGACTCTCTGCGGGTTCGTGCTCGGGCCTTCAGGAATTGACCACCTGGATCAGTCCAGTATCGAAATTGACGGCGGCGGCTTACCTCTGCTTCGACAAAACCACTAATGCGTCAAAGACACCTATCGCTGCCATCGATAGCCCGACAAGTGGAAACGCGATACCTCCAATCGCCAGCAACGCAACCACCCCCACCAAAGCGCGACGCTGCGCAGGCAACGGTGGCACACCCACACTGCCCACAGGCCGGCGCTTGAACCACATCACCGCCCCCGACACGCAAAGCAGCACAATCCCCATACACACCGCCAACAGCAGCAGTTGGTTGAGCACGCCCCATTCCTGTCCCAGGTGAATGTTGATACCCCACTCCAGCCAACGCCCCAGCGGACCGTAGTCGGCGTACGTCATATCGAGCAGTGGCTGGCCGGTGAATTGGTCCAGGTGCACCACGCGCTGGCGGGCCAGGTCGTGCGGGTAGACGGAAGCAGTGAACACGCCCAGCGCGCCCTGGGGCGGGTTGACGGTGTAGCCGGAGGCCAGTTGCAAGCGCTGCACCTGGGCCATCACGGCATCGATGTCCAGCGCAGTGCGTGCAGGGCCAGACAACGCGGGCGCGGGCTGCGCCGCCGCACCCTCGCCATGCAGGGCGCGTGGGTTGTCTTCCGTCTTGGCCTGGGCGTGAGCTTGGTGGCCTGCATGACCGTCATGGCCTGCACCACCCGGCTGCTGCGTCTGCTGCAGCGTCCACGGCAGGTGCGCCGCATCCGCCAGGGGTTGGCCCGACATGGGCAACTGCACGCGCACACCGGCCGGGTAGCCAAAGTTGTGACCGTTGGCCCATTGGTTGACCTTCGCGCCCCACAGCACCGACCACGGCATGCCGGTGATGGCGAGGAACAGCAGGCCCACGCCCACCACCAGCCCGGTGACGGCATGCAGATCGCGCCAGTACACCCGCTGGCGCGGGGTACCGCGCACGCTGATCACGCCGCCCTTCGCCACCGCGCCCCGACCGCGCGGCCACCACAGATAGAGACCCGTGAGCACCAGCAGAATCGCCCAGCCCGCCGCCATCTCGATGAAGCCACGCTGCACAGGCCCAAAATACTTGAGGCTGTGCAGCTTGCGGATTGTCCAGCCCATGGTGCCCCGGTCGCTCAGGGTGCCCAGCACCTGGGCGTTGGCGGGGTTCAGGTACACGGCGACCTTGGCGCCGTCGGCCGTGCGCACGCCCACCTCGGCAGAGCGGCCCGGCGCGGCGGCCGGCGTGTACTTGAACCACGTGCCCGGCTGCACCCCCAGGGCGGCGGCCAGCACCGCGCTGTGTGGTGCGGGCTCGGCCCCTGGCGATGCGGGCACCGGCACCGTGAGCAGGTCCGCGTGCACGCGCTGGTCGATGGTGTCGTGGTACACGTACAGCGCGCCCGTCACCGCCAGCCAAATCAGCAGGGGCAGCACCAGCAGCCCGGCATAGAAATGCCAGCGCCACACGGCGCGGTACAGGCTGCTGCGGGTGAGCGCCGTGCCGGGTTCCGTTGGCGTATCGGCTGCAGCGGTGAGAGCGCGCGCCATGGTCAGAACTTCCAGTTCAGGCTGGCATAGGCGCTGCGGCCGTCACCCGGCGAATAGCCGGACGAGCCGCTGTCGTACCACGCATAGACGTACTTGCGATTCGTCACGTTCTTGAGCTGCACGCCCACATCCAGCGTGGGCGAGAAGCGCCATGTGGCGCCCAGGTTGAGCAGCGCGTAGCCCCCGGTGCGGCCCAGCGTGTTGGTGCGTTCCAGGTAATAGTTGCCCTGGGCATTGGCCCAGGCGCTGAGCTTGAGCTGCGTGCTGGCCTGGTAGTCCACGCCCAGCGTGGCCAGGTAGTGCGGCACATTTTCGATCTCTTTGCCGCGTGTGGCGGGGGCGCTGGGGTCGGGCTGCACGATGCGCGCGATTTGCGATCAGTAGCCGATCCAGCCGCTCCACTGCGCGTTCAGGCGTGCGTTGAGCTGCGCATCCAGCCCCTTGCGCAGGGTGCGACCCACATTGCCCTGGCCGCCGGGGTCGGGCAGGCCGTTCACGCCCAGCACGCGGGCCACTTCACCGCTGGCACGCTGCTCCCAATAGGCCACGCGGGTCTCAATGCCTGGGGCAGGTTGCCACTTCAACCCTGCCTCCCAGCCGTCGTTGAGCGAGGGATCGAGGTTGCGACTTTGCGAAGGCGTGCGGTAGCTGTCGATGCCCGCGCCAATCTGGAAAGTGCGGCCCCAGTTGGCGTACACGCTGGTGTCAGGCCGCACGGCGTAGACCACGCTGATCTTGGGCTGGGTGATGGTGCCGTAGTCGTGCACTGGGGAGGTGACTTTGGTAAGACCATCGGTGAAGCTGCCGCTCACGCGGTCCACGCGCAGCGCGGGGATGATCTTGAGCGCTTGTACGGGCTGCACCACGGCCTGCACGTAGGCGCCCCGGGTGTTCAGGTCAAAGTCCCAAGCGCGGATCTGCGAGGTACGCACCTGCTGCAGCGTGCGGTAGCGCTCTGCAGCGTTGTCCTGCCACTGGGCGTCAAAGCCGCCTTCGAGTGTGAAGGCATGCACCCACGCCACCTTGGGCCGCCAGGTCAGCGTGGTGATCAGGCCCTTGTGGGTTTCGTCGTTGTAGCGCTCTTGCTGCACGCCCGCTTCAGAAAACCGCACAAAGCGCTGATTCTCGTAGTGCTGGGTGTAGGCCTTGGCGGTCCAGCTCAGGTCGTTGTCGAACTGGCCGTCCAGGTGCGCGCTCAGCTGCGTGGTCTCGCGCTCGCTGCGGTCCCAGGCGGCGTAGGCGGGCGAGCTGCGTGGTGCGCGGGCGGCCTGCTCTGCCGTGAGGTAGCCGGATTCGAGCGCCTTATTTTTGTAGTAGCGGGCGATGAGGCCTGCGCGCCACTGGCCGCTGTCGCTGGTGTAGAACCACTTGCCCGATAGCGCCTTCTTGTTGGCGTCGGCGTGGTCGCGGTAGCCATCGGATTCGCGGGTGGCTACAAAGTAGTTCTGGCTCCAGTTGCCGCTTTCAAAGCCTTTGGTCAGTTGCAGCTCACGCGTGCCAAAGCTGCCCAGCGTCACGCTGGCCTGGCCGTCGTTGCCGCCCTGGCGGGTGATGACATTGGCGTTGCCTGCGATGTTATTCAGGCCGTAGCGCGGGTCGTTGGTGCCGCGCACGATCTCGATTGCCTCGATGTCGAGCGGGAACACCGCATCCAGAAACGGCATGCCGCCCGCGTTGTCGTTGCTGGGGATGCCATCGATCAGCAGCTTGACGGCGTTGACCCGGCCTTCGCCGTTGAAGCCGCGCATCGAGAACCGCCCGGCGTCGGTGCCCTGCTTGAACTGCGTGACCTGCACGCCGGGGGCGCGGGTGAGCAGCTCCCAGCTGTAGTCCACATGCTGGTCTTGCAGCACGCTGGCGCCCAGGATGTCCACCGAGCTGAACACATTGCGCACGTTGAGCGCGCCCGAAGGGGCGGACTGCACAGTGATGGTGCCCAGTGTGAGGGCGGCGTCTGCGGGTGCCTCAGCGGCAGAAGCGGGCGAAGCCGCTGACTGGGACCACACAGGAGCAGAAAGGGTAGCGATGGCAGCCGAAGCGGCCAAGGCCAGAGCATGACGCACTGGCAGAAAAGGAGTGGAGCGGGAATGGCTTGTCATAGGGTTCACACGGCGCACCCTTGTCTGCGGTACCGCGGCGGCCACGGGCAGAGGGCGCAGGCAGCCCCACCAGGACAACCACCGGCGCGCAATAGCCTGGCCTGCAACAGTGCAGAGCAGCAAGGGGAGCGCAAAAGACGGGCTAACCAGTGCTCAGGACCACCACAAGGTGGCGCCGTGCACAGGCCAAAAAAAGGAGGATCAAACCGTTTTGAACCGGGGCGGCCCGCGCGCAGGCAAGGCCGTGCCATCCCATTGCAGCCGGTGCACCAGCGCTAGAACAGGTCCCCTTTGCAGCCGCACCGAGGCCGGCGGCACGACCGGGGGTACATGCGGCGCGAGTGCCTGCAGCTGCAAGCACAAGGAGCAATCGAGCCCGTGCGGGCCCAGCGCCTGGGGACGGGATGAATTGTCGTCATCGCCCGACTGGCCCACCACCACGAGCTTGACGGCACCAGAGGCACCACAGACCAACTCCAGCGACTGGGGATGGATCAGCGGAGCTGCTCCCGCCATTCCCACCACGCAGAGAAACCACGCCAGAACCAGGCGTGAAATCAGTGGGGAGGAGCGCAGGCGATGCATAGCACCCAGATTATCGCTGCCAGCCGAGCGAGACATTGGCTGCGGATCTGCATCAAAAGGACTTCTGGCGCATGGACCATGGGTGATGGCAAACAAATCGCGAGTGCAATTTGCGTCGGATCACGGTGATAATCCTAAGCATGCATACGCTGCGCACTTCGTCATTGCTGAGCCGCCTCATTCTGGCCTGGCTCATGTTGACCATTGGTGCCGCCATTGCATCTCCCATGGTTCACCCGCAAGAGCTGCAACTGGTCTGTACCACTGGCAGCACTATGAAGCTGGTGGTGGTTGGCGATGACGGAGCTGACGACGCCCCGGCCGGACACCATGCTCTGGACTGTCCGTTGTGCTTGCACTTTACGGCCCCCGCTCCGCAAGCCCAGACTGCTGGGGAATCGCAGCAGCCTTTGGCCCATGCGCTGCTTCCCGCTGTCAAGGCGACCATTGCTGCCCTGGTTGGCGCGCCCTTGCCGCCGCGCGGTCCCCCGACATTCGTTTCCTGATCTGAGAGCCCTCGGGTTGCGCTGCGGATCTGGCAGTTGCATCCGTCCTTTGGTGCACACATTCGTACGTGCGTTACTCGCGTGTGCTGATGCGGCCCAAGCGCTTTTTAAACCCTTCATCGCACTTTACTCGCGCCATCCGCGGGCTCGCTTGCGCCCGGCTGCGCGAGCGGCGTGGCGCATGAAGTGGAGCTCATTGAACCCGGAACCGATTTTCCATGTCACACGCAGCCCCAGCGCCCACTTTCAAACCCCGTCTGCCATCACTCCCGCTTCACAGCGGCCTTTTTATCGCGGCATTTTTCTGTGCCCACCTTGCTGCATTGGGCGCTGCCTACGCAGCCGCCGCCATCCAGGCGCAAGGCCACGAGTTGACGGCCAACACTCCCGGCCACAACGCCGTGCACCACCTGGGACGCATGACGCTGGTCCCGGTCAGCACATTGCCCCCCGCTGCTCGCCGCTGATCCGTCCGCACTGGCACCTGCATGTACCGCCCCTTTTCCCGCCCGCTGGCCCGCCGACTTGCCTGTTGGTTGATCGTCTGGATGGCGCTTGTCAGCCTGCACTCTGCCTTGGCTGCCACGCTGGTAATCGCGCGCGGTGGCAGCGGTGCAGCAATGGTGGAGGTGTGCACCAACCAGGGCGTGCGATGGGTGAGCGTGCAAGCCTCTGCGGGCGACATGCCCATAACTGCCAACTCGCTCGAAGGGGTCGGCGCCAATGCGGATGGCATCCCGCATTGCCCGTTGTGCCGCTTCTTGGGCGATGCGTTGCCCGACCTCGCGCGCAGCGATCTCCGGTTTGAACCACCTCTCGATTACCGCGTACGACCGCTGGATACGCCGTTCGTCCTCAGCACCTCCGAAAGAGTGGTGCTGACAGCGCCACCGCGCGCGCCGCCCCCGTCCTCAGCCTGACCCCTGCTGGTTCCCACATTCCGCCCTCAAGGCATCGGCGTGGGCACCTCATGTTCATCACAAGGTTTCTATTCAGTGCAAGGCCACATGCGGCCCTGCGGTATCTGCTCGACCGTGTGCGCCGCTTTTGGCCTGCGCACCGGCCATTCAAAACAATCACCATGACATATTTCCAAAACTCCATTCCACGTCGCAACTGCTTGTCCATGGCCCTTGCCATGGCGCTACCCCTGGCCCTGGCTGCCTGCGGTGGCGGCGGAGGGGGCAGCGACACGCCCACCCCCACCGGCCCTAAGAGCATCACCATCGACTTCGCCGCCAAAGCAGGCACGCAGGACGTGAAATGCGGCACCGCCATCACCGGCCTGGGCAACGCCAAGGTCAGCGCCCAACTGCACGACCTGCGCTTTTATGTGAGCAACGTGGCGCTGGTCAATGACAAGGGCGAAACCGTGCCGGTGACGCTGGATGCGAATGACTGGCAGACCAAAGATGTGGCGCTCGTGGACCTGGAAGACGGCTCTGGCGCCTGCGCGGACGCTGGCACTAAGGCCATGAACTCGCAGATCAAGGGCACCGTGCCTGCAGGCAACTACACAGGCGTGAAGCTCACTGTTGGCGTGCCCGCCAGCCTGAACCACACAGACTACGCAGTGGCCGCCAAGCCCATGGACGTGCAGGCCATGGCCTGGTCGTGGCAGGCGGGCCGCAAGTTCGCGCAGATCGAGGTGAACCCCACGGGTGGCGTGGTGCGCCCAGCGCCAGCAGCTCCCGGCAACACCTTCTATGTGCACCTGGGCTCCACCGGCTGCACGGGCAACCCCGTTACCGGCGAAACCGTAAGCTGCGACCGCTCCAACCGTATGGACTTCAGCTTTGGCAACTTCAACACCGCCACGCAGAAGGTGGTGGTGGACTTGGCCGCGCTGTACACGGGCACCAACCTGAACGAAGACCTGGGCAGCGCGCCGGGCTGCATGTCCGGCGCCACTGACCCTGAGTGCAACGCTATCTACAAGGTGCTTGCGCTCGACCTGGTAACCGGCAAGCCCATCAACGGCGGCAGCGGCCAGACCCTTTTCCGCGCTGAGGCCAAGTAACCATGGCACACCACCATTCGCTCACGCGGATGGCCGCCCAGGCCGCCGGCCTGGCCAGCTTGCTCGGGGCCCTGGCCCTGGGCGGCTGTGGCGGAGGGGGCACCTCCGTCAGCGACAACTCGGGCAGCAGCACAAGCTGGTCCTGGGTTTTGCCATCCTTCTTCCCCACCCCCAAGGTGCCCGAAGCCAACCCCATCACCGAAGCCAAGGTGGACCTGGGACGCTTCCTCTTTTACGACCGCCGCCTGTCGGGCAATGGCACGCAGGCCTGCGCCAGCTGCCATGTCCAGTCCAAGGCTTTCACGGACGGGCTGACCACCTCCATTGGCTCCACCGGCCAGCACCACCCGCGCAATGCGCAGGGGCTGGCCAACGTGGTCTACAACGCCACGCTCACCTGGGCCAACCCATCGCTGGTGACGCTGGAAAAGCAGATGGAGACGCCACTCTTTGGCACCGACCCCATCGAGATGGGTGTGAACGACGGCAACAAGGAAGCCATCCTGGCGCGCCTGGCGGCCGACACGGACTACAAGGACAAGTTCGCCAAGGCCTACCCTGGCCAGAACGCGCCGATCACCTGGGGCAACGCCATCCACGCCATCGCCTCGTTCCAGCGCACCATCCTGTCGGGCAACAGCCCCTACGACCAGTACCTGCAAGGCAAGGCCAAGCTGCCCCCGGCGGCCGAGCGCGGCATGAACCTGTTCTTTGGCGAAAAGGCCGAGTGCTTTCACTGCCACAGCAGCTTCAACTTCAACGACCAGATAGTGCATGCGGGCAGCCGCATCGTGGAGACACCGTTCCACAACACGGGCCTGTACAACATCGGCGGCACGGGCGCGTTCCCCGAGCCCAACCGGGGCGTGTACGAGCTGACGCAGCAGGTGAAAGACATGGGCAAGTTCCGCGCGCCCAGCCTGCGCAACGTGGAGGTCACGGGCCCCTACATGCACGACGGCAGCATCGCCACGCTCGAAGACGTGCTGGATTTCTATGCCGCTGGCGGGCGCAACATCACCTCGGGCCCACATGCAGGGGATGGCCGCGCCAACCCGAACAAGAACGACTTCATCAACCAGATCAACCTCACGGCCCAGGAGCGCGCGGACATCGTGGCCTTCCTGAAAACGCTGACAGACCAGGATCTGCTCACCAACCCCAAGCTGTCCGACCCGTTCGCTGCAGCAGGAGCGAAATAGATGGCGCACACCGCATCAACCTTTGCAAACGGAGCGCGCCCACTGCAGGCACGTGCCTGTGCTGTGGCAGCGGCCACGCTGTGCATGCTGGCGCTGAACCCGGCACGGGCGCATGACGCCAGCGATGCAAGCATTCCGGCCTCACCCGGCCTGCAAATCAACGCCACAGCCGCCGTGGGCTACCAGCACGCCGACCAGCCCGTACCCGCAGCGCGCCTGACCGGCGTGCTGGGCCTGGGCGACACCCCCACCGACCAGCGCGGCTGGGCACTGGAGCACGGCACGCTGGGCGCCAGCGTGCGGCTCACGCCGCTGCTGGGCGCCACCGCCACCATTGGCAAACACGGCAGCGAGCGCGCCCACACCGAGGAGGCCTGGGTGGAGGTGCGCCCGTCTGCAGACTCCGACTTCACACTGGGCGCGGGCCGCAACCGCATGCCACTGGGCCCGGTGATCGGCAACGCAGGCCACCTGGACCGCTTTGGCCAGATGCCGCTCATCAAGCGCGCCGCGTTCAACGGCGACTGGATCGAAGACGGTGTGAACCTGTCCTGGCGCCCGCACCTGGGTGGCGCGTTTGAATGGCTGCAGGGCATTGACGCCGGGCTGTGGCGCGCACGCCGCTTCCCGGGCAGTGAAAACGCGGCCTGGGCGCCCACCGTGCGCGCCCGCGCGGCGGGCGCTGTGTGGGGCAACGCGGGGGACTGGGAAGCCGACGCCTTCTACAGCCGCCTGGAGCCCCAAGGGCGCGGCGCCTACGTGCAGCGCAGCAACAGCGGCCACATTCACACCGCGCCCCAATGCAGCGCCAGCCTGCGCGACATCACTTGCTTTGATGGCACCGTGGATCTGCTGGGCGCTAGCGCCAGCTGGGCCACCCCGCTGCCCGGCGTGCGCCTGACGGCGGCGGGTGTGCTGCGCAACGAGCGTGGCAACCTGTATTCGCAAAACGGCGACACCCGCTACAAGGGCCGTACCAGCGGTGGCTGGCTGGAAGCGCTGTGGCAACCCACCGCGCAGTGGGACGTGGCCGTGCGCCAGGAATGGTTGCGCAGCACCCACAGCCTGGACGGCCCCGGCGCCACGCTGGTGGCCACCGACGCCAACCTGCTGCCCTACCACCCGTCGCGCCGCTTCACCGCCATGCTGGGCTGGCGCCCCCACCCCAGCGTGCTGCTCGCGCTGGAAGCCGGACGCGAGCGCATCGCGGGCCAGGGCAATAGCCTGGTGGCGCTACGCCTTGTCTACACGCCCGGCCCGCTGCTGGAACGAAGCTGGTGATGCCGCCTCCCACACCCCAACACCCTTCCAACAAGGAACGCTCCGCATGACAACAACCCCTTCGCTCACACGGCGTGGCGTGCTGCTCACCGTGGCAGCCTTAGCGCTGCTGGGCGCCAGCATCGCCATGCCCGCGCACGCCCACGACTTCCGCGCGGGCCAGCTCGTCATCGACCACCCTTACGCCACGCCTTCGCTGGCGGGCACGCCCAACGGCGCGGCCTACCTGCGCGGCATCCGCAACAGGGGCACCGCCCCGGACCGGCTGGTGGCCGCCAGCACGCCGGTGGCCGAGCGTGTGGAACTGCACGAGATGCGCACCGAAGGCGAAGTGATGCGCATGCGCGAGGTGCCCGCCATCGACCTGCCCGCAGGGCAGGAAGTGCAGTTGCGCCACGGCCAACGCTACCACCTGATGCTCATCAACCTGCGCCAGCCGCTCAAGGTGGGCGACCGGTTCGATCTGACGCTGAAGTTCGAGAAGGCGGGCGAGACGACGGTGAAGGCTTGGGTGCAGCAGCCGAGAGGTGGCGAGCATCGGCACTGATGGAGGGCGCCGTCTTGGGCGCTGTTCCCCTAGCTTCGGTGGTGTCTGCGCTGTAGCTTGGCGACGAGTGCAGCGCCCATCGAACACAGCGTGAAGTACACGAAAGCGACAAAGAGGTACACCTCCACGATGGTTCCGTCGCGCTGCGCCACCTTGGTGGCCGCGCCCAAAAAATCGTTGAGGCTGATCACATAGACCAATGAGGTGTCCATCAGCAATCCGATGGACTGGCTGACCAGCGACGGCATCATGTTGCGAAAGGCCTGCGGCAGCACGATGAGCCGCAAGGCGGTGAACTGGCCCATGCCCAGCGCGGTGGCGGCCTGCATCTGGCCTTTGGGTACGCTGGCGAGGCCACCGCGGATGATTTCGCCAAAGTAGGCAGCCTCCGCCAGCACGAACGCCGTGAGCGCTGCGTACACCGGCCCTACGTCCAGGTTGGGGTTGCCCGTCACGGTGCGCAGTACATACGGCACCAGAAAGTACACCCAGAAGATCGTCAGGATCAGTGGAATTGAGCGGAATACGTCCGTGTAGGCTCTGGCCAGCGCAGCCAGCCACGGCGGCCCGAACAGCCGTGCAATCGCCAGCCCCGTGCCCAGCAAGATCCCAAGCAGCATGCCCACAGCCGTGAGCATGGCCGTGGTGTACATGCCATCGATCAGATAGGGCCAGGCGCGGTCCAGCGCGTTCCAGTTGAAGTGATCCATGGTTCAGGCCCCGCCCATTCCGGGCACCCGCAGGCGGCGTTCCACCGTACGCATGAACATCACCACGCACCAGGTGATGGCCATGTAGATCAAGGTGGCGGCGATGAAAGCCTCGAAGGGCTGGGCGCTGAATTCGCTGAACTGGCGCGAGCGGCCCGTCAGCTCCAGCAGGCCGATGGTCAGCGCTACGGCAGAGTTCTTGAACACGTTCATGAAGTCCGAGGTGAGCGGTGCCACCACAATGCGCAGGCCTTGCGGAAGAATGATGAGCCGGTAGGCATCCACCATGCCAAAGCCCATGGCCTTGGCCGCCTGCTTCTGGCCCTGAGGCACGGCCTCAATGCCTGCGCGCACCAGTTCGGCTGCCTTGGCGGCGGTGAACAGCGTCAGGGCCAGGAGCATGGTCAGGAACTGACTGAGCGTGGGCGGCGCCTGCTTGATGGCCATGCCCAGTGCCTCGGGCAACAACTCCGGCACCACATAGAACCACAGAAACACCTGCACCAGCAGCGGCACGTTGCGAAAGCAATGCACAAACACCGCAGCGGGCCAGCGCAGCCAACGCTGAGGAAGCGTGCGTGCAATGCCGATCAGCAGCGCCAGCCCCAGTGCGAGCACCCATGACAGCAGGGACAAAAGCAGCGTCCATCCAAGCCCGATGGCGAGCAGGTGCCAGTAGACACCTTCACCCGTCACGGACTGCTTGAAGTAGACGAGGAAGTCCCAGCTGTAGTTCACGGTTTACAGCGCCTTGTCGGAGGGGTTCTTGTACAGCTCCTCGATGGCCGGCTGCATGGGCATCTGCATGTTGAAGCCATTGCGCACGTTCAGCGGCTTGGTGAAGTATTTTTCGTACAGCGCGTGCATCTCACCGCTTTTCATCATGCCGACGATGACATCGTCCACGAGCTTCTTGAACTGCGCGTCGCCCTTGCGCAGCATGCATCCGTAGGCTTCGCGCTCCAGCGGCTCGCCAACGACCTTCCAGCGCGACGGGTTGCGTGCCCGCGCTGCACTGGAAAAGAGCCCAGTATCGTCTGCCACAAAGGCCTCGGCACGGCCGGATTCGACGCTCATCGAGCCCTCATTGATGTCCGGCGCCATGATGATGTTGATGCCCAGCTTCTCCCGCTCGTTGAGCTGGCGCAACAGCCGCTCGGTGGTGGTTCCGGCGCCCACCACCACGTTCTTGCCCGCCAGGCCCTTCCAGTCGCTGATGGGCGAATCGGCCCGCGCCATGATGCGTGCGCCCACCGCAAAGTAGGTCACCGAAAAGTTCACCTGGTTCTCGCGCTCCAGGTTGTGCGTGGTGGAGCTGCATTCCAGGTCTACCGTCTGGTTGGCGACCAGGGGAATGCGCGTCTGGGGCGTGACTTCCATGTTGCGGATGCGCAAGTCATTGCGCCCTGTGGCTTGTTTGGCTTTGTCAGCCACCTTGAGGGCGATCTCCCACGCGAAGCCTGCCTGCTTGTTGCTGTCGTCCAGGTAATTGAACGGGACCGAGGCGCCCCGCGTCGCCAGCGTGATCTGGCCCGTATCCTGAATCTTCTTGAGCGTGCCCGTCAACTCCTGCGCCTGCACACCGCCCATGAGTGCCAGCAGTGCCGCGCCCGCGACCACGTTACGAAAGACCACCTTCGCTGTCATATCGACCTCCTCATTGTTGAGAACCACACGCCACAGGAAGGGCAAGGCCAGTGCAAGCGCCATGCCCAAAAGAAATCACTGCGCTCGCCTGCGCTCAGCCCAGGCTGGCGCTGAAACGCTCCAGCGCGTTGGCAAGGTCGCTGCGGATGCTCTCCACAGGCTCCAGCCCCACCGAGATACGGATGAGCGGCTGGCGCACAAGTGGGAAAGCGCGGCTGTCCTGCACCTCTGCCGGGTAGTAGGCGATCAGGCTGTGCACGCTGCCCCAGCTGGCGCCGATAGAGAAGATGTTCAGCCCCGTGAACAGTGCCTTGTATGCAGACAACGGTGCGGGGTGCAGCGCTACAGAGAACACGCCACCGCTGCCGCTGAACTGCCGGCGCCACAAGGCATGGGAGGGTGACGACTCCAGCGCCGGGTGCAATACCTGCTGCACCTCATCGCGCGCCTCCAGCCAGTGGGCCATGTCCAGCGCGGCGGCGGACTGGTGTGCCATGCGCACCGAGAGCGTTTCCAGGCCACGTTGCACCAGAAAGCAGTCGTCGGCGCTGCTGGCCAGGCCCATGTACGACTGCAGGTGCCGCACGCGCTTGTACAGCTCCCGGTCGCGGGTGCTGATGGAGCCCATCAGCAGATCCGAATGCCCGCCCATGTACTTGGTGCAGGCATGGATGCACAGGTCAACGCCCAAGGTCAGCGGCTGGGAATACAGCGGGCTGCTCCAGGTGTTGTCGATGGCTGTGAGCACGCCGCGTTGTTTTGCCTCGCTGGCCAGTGCCGCCACGTCCTGCACTTCCATCGTGATGCTGCCGGGAGACTCCAGCCACAACAGCCGCGTATTCGGCCGCATCAGCTTGGAGATTCCCTCGCCATCGATGCGCGGGTCATAGCGCTCCACAGCCACGCCCAGTTGCGCCATCTGCTCCATCGCAAAGGTCTGCGCGGGGCCATAAGACGCATCTGAGATGAGCAGGTGGTCGCCCGCTTTGAGCAGGGTCATCATCACCAGCGCAATCGCGGCCTGGCCCGAGGGCACCACCACACAGTGCGCGCCGTGGTCCAGTTTGGCAATGCGGGCCTCCAGGTCGCGGTGCGAGGGCGTGCCTGTCGTGCCGTAGCTGAAGCCGTCCGGCAGGCGGCTGCCCCGGGTGATGAAGTCGTCGAGCGAGTCGAACCGCACCGTGGAGGCGCGTTGCACGGCGGGCACGAGACTGGAGAATGCTTGCGTCATTTTTATACCTGAGGTTCGGTGAATTGCCCTGAATTCACACGGTTTTCATAGGTGTTCAGTCTAGGCCGCAGGTTTTGCAGTGCACGCACGGCAATCTTTAATGCTATAAATTGCCGTTATATGTTGATGCGCGAGATCGAGATCTTCCGAACCGTCATGCAAAGCGGCTCGGCCAGCAAGGCGGCACGCCTCCTCCATGTCACGCAGCCGGCGGTCAGCCAGTCGCTGCGGCGGCTGGAGGAGTACGCTGGCATTCCGCTGTTCCAGCGCCTGCGCGGTAAGCTCTACCCCACGCAAGAGGCAGCCGCGCTGCTCAACGAGGTCAATCGTTGCTTTGTGGGCCTGGACGCCATCGAGCATCGGCTGCGCAGCCTGCGCCAGTTCGGCGTCGGCCGCATCCGCATCGCCTGCCTGCCAGGACTGGGCATCGGCTTTTTGCCGCGCGTGCTGAAAGCCATGGATCTGAGCGAACGCAAGATGACGGTGTCACTGCAGATCGTGGGCTCGCGCCAGGTGCGCGAGCGACTGATATCCGCCGAGTCCGATATCGGCCTCATGGCCGACGAGGTCACGCTGGCGGGCCTGGAGCACTCTACCTTTGCGCGCTACGAAGGTGTGGTGGCGTTGCCAGTGGGGCATCCGCTGGCGAGCAAGGCCACCATCCACCCCAAGGACCTGGCGCGTTATCCGCTCATCGCACTCAACCCCGAAGACGCCGCCAGCCAGCGGCTGGACGCCATCTTCCAGGCCCACGGCGTGCGACCCGAGATCGTGGTGGAGACGCCATACACCATCTCGATTTGTGAAATGGTGCGCCAGGGCCTGGGCGTGGGCATCGTCAACGCCGTCACGGCGTACGACTACCTGGGCCGCGACGTGGTGTTGCGGCGCTTTTCGGAGCGGCTGGAATACCACTGCATCCTGGCCATGCCCTCCGGCCAGCCGCTCACCAGCTTTGCGCAACAACTGCTGTCGGCCATGCGCGTGCGGCTGGAGGCCGACCTTGTTGAATTGAGAGACGCCTTGTCTTAACCAACGACTTGAACAGCAGATTCCGGGGCGAGAATCGGGAATCGACAACAGAGGTCCAATTTCCACGCATGGAACGCTTCACCATCTCCATCGACGACGACCTGGCCCACGAGTTCGACCACTGGATCGCGGAGCACGGCTACGGCAACCGATCCGAAGCGGTGCGCGATGTGCTGCGCACGCACCTGGCCCGCGCGCAGGAGCAGCGCGACGCCGAAGGCCCTTGTGTGGCCAATCTCTCCTACGTCTACAACCACCACGAGCGCGAGCTGTCGGACCGGTTGGCGCGCCTGCAGCACGACCACCACGACCTGACGCTGGCCACCACCCATGTGCATCTGGACCAAGACCAGTGCATCGAGACCGTGATGCTCAAAGGCCCCGTGGGCACCGTGCGCCGCTTTGCCGACACGCTGATGGCCGAACGCGGCGTGCACCATGGCCAGCTGAATGTGGTGATGGTCAAGCCAGGCCATCCGCCCGAACAGGGGCACCCAAGCTCCCACCCGCATCGCCACGGCTGAGCCGCCCGGCGTTCTGAATCCGCCGACACCGCCCGCATACGCCGGGTGGCGTACGGGCACGCAGGATGGCGTCTTTCGGTATGAAGTTTGCTTTTTTCTTCACACAACAAAGCAAACGGCCATGACACCAACCCTCCCAAACCCCATACCTCGCTTCCCTTTGCACCAACTGGTGGCAGCCTGCCTGCTGAGTTTGGTCGGCATGCACCAAGCCAGCGCCCAAAGCACCAGCGCAGAGCAACCCGCCCCCACCTTGGGCGACATCGAGGTCAAGGGCCAGACGGCGCGCGGCGCGTCGGCCGCGTACTCGACCACCACCTTGGAAACGCAGGACATCCAGAACGCACACATCAGCCACCCTCAGGACCTGCTGCGCCAGGTGCCCGGCATGAACGTGCAGAACTACCAGCTCTCGGGCGTGGGTGACGCCATCGTGATGCGCGGCTTTGGTGGGGGTGGCCATGGCGGCGACGTGGGCGTGGTGCTGGACGGCATTCCGCTCAACGAGGCCATGTCGCATGCCGATGGCTATGTGGACCTGAACGTGATCGTGCCGCTGGAGATTGACCGGCTCACGGTCTACAAGGGCCCCGTGTCGGCGCTGTATGGCAACTTCAACCGCGCGGGCCTGCTGGCAGTGGAGACGCGCAAACATGGCGAGTACAAAGACGTGAATGTGAGCCTGGGCGCGCGCGGCACGCTGGACGCCCAGGCCGCGCTGGGCCTGAAGCTGGGCGAAGGCGAATCGCTCAACCTTGCCGCTCAGCACTACCGCACCAGCGGCTTTCGCGCGCAGTCAGACCTGGAACGCAGCACCCTGGCCGCGCGCTGGAGCAAAGCCATCACGCCCAACCTGGAGCTGGCGCTGTCGGGCCGCCTGCACCATGCCGAAGGCGACTCGCCCGGTTACGTGACGGCGGCGCAGTTCACCACCAACCCTTACGGCGTGGACCCGCGCGCGATGAACGATGGCGCCAGGAAGAACTTCGCCACCCTGCGCGCCGACGTGCACTACACGCTGGCACCCGAGGTGAAGTGGCTGGGTTTTGCCTACACCACGCAGCAAACATTTACCCGCTGGTTCAGCCGCCCCGTCAATGCCACCACCTGGCGCCAGCGCGAGGAAAGCTACGACCGCAGCGTGGTAGGCGCGGGCACCAGCCTGAACGGCCGCCACACCACGGCCCTCACGCCGCTGAACTGGGTGGCGGGTATCGAGACCTTCCGCGAATCCACCGACTACCAATACTTTGACGGCCTGCAGCAGCGCGTGCGCGTGAACCCGGCCATCAATGACCGCACCTCCAAGCTCAACAGCCTGAGTGCCTTTGCCGAACTGGACGCCCCGATCCACCCATTGCTACAAGCCTCCGCCGGGCTGCGCTGGGACCGCTTCACGGGCGACTGCACGAAGAATGGCGCAGAAACCGCCACCGACCCGTGCGGCCCGCTGGCCCGCATGTCGCACGCCAGCCCCAAGCTGGGCGTACGTTCACAAGTCGCGCCTGGCGTGCTGCTGCGCGCCAACTGGTCCGAAGGCTTTGCGCTGCCCAGCACCTTCGCCAAGTACGCGCTGGGCGCGGCGCAGTTGGACCCGAACATCTTTCGCCAGACGGAAATGGGCGCAAAGCTCACGCCCATGGCGGGCCTGGTGCTGGATGTGGCGGCCTACCGGCTGACATCGACGGGCGAGATCCGCACCGTGGCTCCGGGCGTGTACGAGAACTACGGCGCCACCCGCCGCAGCGGCGTGGAAGCCAGCGCGTTGTGGGCCGTGCACAAGGATGTGGATGTGAGCATCGCCTGGGGCAGCGCCCAGTCGCGCGTCACGCAAAACGGCAACGCTGCGCTCATCGGCAAACAAGTGGCCGGTGTGCCACGCAGCAGCACCACCACCACCGTGGCCTGGCGCCCCGCCGGCCAGTGGGAAGGCTCCCTCACCTGGCGCCGCGTGGGCCGCTACGCGGTCAATGCCGACAACAGCGTGTTCTACGGCGGCTACGCCACCTGGGACCTGGGCGTGAACTACACCGTGCCCGCCAGCCGCTACAAGGTCTACGCCACCGTCACCAATCTGGCAGACAAGGTGTACGCCACGTCGGCATCGGTCATTGGCGGCACGGAGGTGTTTGCACCCGGCGCGCCGCGCACGCTCAAGGTGGGCGTCCAGGGCCAGTTCTAAAACCCGTTTGCCACACATGCCATGAAACGACAGCACCACTCCATCGCCCGCACCCTGTGCCTTGCAACGGCCTTGCTCTGCAGCGCCCCGTTTTCACAGGCCCACAACGTCTGGCTGGAGGCCGACGCTCAGGGCGGCTACACCGTGCAGTTTGGCGGGCACGAAGGCAAGCTCGAAACCTACCCCGCCGAAAAGCTGCAGAGCGTGGACGCCTACGGCCTGCGCGGCCGCAAGATTGCCGTGCGCACTGAGCCCCGCCCCGGCGGCCTGCGCGTGGTGCCCGAGCGCCAGGCCGCGCTGCTGGCGGCGCATTTCGACAATGGGTTTTTCAGCAAGGTGGGCGACGGACCCATGGTGAACAAGCCGATGAACGACAACCCCGGCGCCACCAGTGGCGTGCATGCCGTCAAGTTCCACAAGACCTTCATCCAGTGGGGTGTGATCTCCAAGAAGGTGTTGGGCCAGGCGTTTGAGATCGTGGCGCTGTCGCACCGCACGCCGCACGCGGGCGACGCCGTGCAGTTTCAGGTGCTGCTGCACGGCCGGCCCATCGAAGGCGTGCGCGTGTCGCTGGGCGAAAAGGGCGCCGCCCAGATCACCGACGCACAAGGCCTGGTTACCGTGCGCCCGGCGGCGGGCAGCAACCAGTTGCTGGCCATCCTGCGCCAGCCGGTGGCGGGGGATGTGCGCACGACGAGCCAGAGTTATGAATACCTGCTGGCGTTTCCCGCGCATTGAGCGCAAAGCAAGCAGAACCTAGCTTGAGTCCATGTAGTGGTGGGTAGGAATACGTAGAGGCCTGCTCCATCACATTTGAGATGCAAAGCGGAATTGCAAATGACTCACCATATTGCTCCCCATACATAGGGAGGGGACGTCAGGTATCTCAACTAAAGCAGCCGTTTGATTTACTGATTGCAACGACTGCAAGCGTAGCAAAGCAGGCATCGCTTAGCGCAGGTCAGTTTGTGACGGAACCACTGGGCAGTTGATGATTTGTTGCATGGACGGCGAAGGCCAATTTAACTTGTCACCGATGAGCACACAAAGGAGATTGCTCAAAAACCCTCTAGTACAGGCCCTAAAAACGATCCCCAATTGGATAACGCAGATGTTGACGTACTTGCAAGCATCCGGCTGGACGAAGATTCCTAGCGGTTTGAATACTGTATTTCGCCAAACAGGGCAGATCATGCGCTCCCGTCGTAAAAGGGTCGCCGTAGTTCGGACAGCAACACCCCGCTGCACCGCCGACCGATTACCTACGACGGTAAACCAGCGATCAAGGTTAGGGTAGTCGGAGAGGCGAATACCTTGCTTTTTCCAGTTGCGCACCGAGGCCACACAGCCACGTCCGCGATAGAGTAGGCATCTCCGCCCAACCACGGGGAAGCTGCAAGACGGGGCTCGATCACGCCGTAGAGTCGCTTGGCTTAGTTGGTGTACCGGTTGATGGCGTAAGGATTTTCTCAGGCGCATACAGCCTGAAATGGAGGTTCTGCCCCAGCATCGGCCGCTGGCCGACCATCTGAAACATCAACCATTGAAGAACCTCGAACCGGCCTCGGTCATGAGCGACACGAAGTCCCAGAACGTGTAGTGGGCACTGGCGGCCTGCGGCATCTTATGGTGCGGCTCCGGTTTGACGGCATGCACCAAGTCGGGAAACTTCATCGCATCCTGGATGAAAAACACCGATATATTGTTACCCACCAAGTCCCACTTGTAAATCGCCCCGGGTTCCGTAGAGACTACTTACTACAAGTTAGGCCGCAGTAGTGGTGATCTGAGTGGCGAGTAATTTGATAGTTTGCCTCAGCTACTGCACGCGGTAATTACCCGATGGGTTCAAGTAGTCGACGGTGATTAAACCAGTGCGCTATTGCAGCTTGACTAGCAACCGCACGGAACTCAGACGCGGTAAAGGCGGATGTTACTGGAGAAGCGTTTTACCGGCGGCGGCATCGGACGGTGGACTTTACATGGTTTGCATGACCACTCCGTTCTTCATTTAACTATCCCATGAAAATGCCGAACTCAACGCTGTTGAGTTGCTTGATCAGACTCATCTGGTTCAACTTTTGAGGCACCACTCAGGCTATGCTGAAGTCGAGTGCTGTATTTGGAATGGCAAGATGCTTCCTCCCCCGGTGGCGAGCTGCTCCGCTACTTAGCGAAGCACGGCATGGGTATATTTCCTAAGCGACCTGTAAAAAGCATTTAGCCGGTTCTGAAAGATAAATGTCGCTCAGTCATCTATAGAAATGCGGTACTGCAGCCTATGTAAGCTTTGTCTAGGGACACCATGACAAAGACGTGCGGTGGTTGCAGCGTTCTCTATGAGTTGATGACGCTGGGCGATAAGGACTTAATTTTAAAAACACTGCTTTATATGCCATTGTTGCAATTGCTTTTTGCTGAGATATTCTAACCAGCCATGAAGCGAGCTGCGAAGCCTGGAGCTTAATAGGCGGTGGCGCTTAGTCCACCCGAATGCTCGGCCTGGATATGGCTGTGCACGAGTCGATGTTCCCTTCCGACGGGCTTGCGGCCAGTCAAATGCCCCGCTGAGGGAAGAGGGGGCTTGCTCTCGCCAGAGAGGGGCGGGATAGGTGGGAGCCGTTCGGTCGGATGGGGCGGCGCTCCTATATTCATCTTTAAAAGCCCGCGACTTTCGCTTGGCTCCTATATGTGTCATCCTCCCGGCGTGAAAGTGTTGTTTGCATTCAAGGGAAATGAGTGGAACTTGCTCCAAGCTTTTTTTACGCAACACCAGGCGCCAGCCTTCTAGTTTCCCGTAACCATAGGCATTTAGAACCGAAATCGGCCGTCATTGGGCAAAAGGATTGGCGCGCCAGCGTTCCCGCTGGGGTGACCAGTTCGTGCCGGTTCCGCAGGTCGTTCCACGGCAGACATTTTCTGACGGACGGAGACACTCGACATGCGACGCGTCTGAGTCCACGGCACCGGCCAGCCAGTTTCTATCGACATCAGCGCTTCCCTTTTTGGCGCGCAACTGCGCGATGTGTGCCAGCAGGCGAAGGATTTGGTCGCTGATATCGATGCTGATCTCAAGCCCGTCCGTACCCAACGGGACGGGATTTGTGAGAAGACCGCGTCCATCGCGATCAGTTGGGGTGCCCGCCATAGACGGTGGTGAGATGCCCCGATGCAGGCGGATGAGGTCTGATCCGCACAGGCAATTCCCGCAACTGCGTGGCCCGGCGTGACGGGTGTGGTATCGACCCGTGTGAACATCCGTTTTCCCTCGAAGAAGAACTAATTTTTTTGGAGTGGGGAACTAATTTCGCCGGGCAGACCGGGTCTCTTTCTTCGATATCTATGCACACCCTGACCCGCATGGGCACGCTCTGCACCACCTAGCGACGCGGCGTCACCGCAACGTCACCGATGCGCCCGTTATGCCTCACGGCCTTGCTGCGCTGGGGCTGCAGCCAGCCCGCAATGAGATAGTAAAAAAATACAGTACGCATGGGATTTTTCCATTTTGAGGTGGCGCAACACAATTCGGACCACCAACACAACAAAAGGAAATTTCCATGCAACACCCCTCCAGCCCCCCTTCCAACCGCGTGATCCGCATGCGTGAGCTTCGTGAAACCTTGGGTATTTCACGCTCCTCGATCTACCTCAAGCTGGCTCCCCGCTCCAGGTACTTTGACCCAGCCTTTCCCACCCCCATCAAGCTGGGCATGTCGTCCATCGGCTGGCGCCACAGCGACGTGCAGGCATGGCTGGAATTGCAGGCGGCCCGTGCAGCGAACTCTTCGCCTCGTGTGAAGTAGAAATTGCAAAAGGAACACTAATTCTTGTTGTAGGGGAAACACGGCTTTGCCTCGTTAGATAAGCATCGGGGATTTGCAGGGCCTGAATTTGCAGTCCTCCAACGACATTGCCATTCTGGTTCTTTTGTTATTAATATAAACTAAGTGAATGCCATGTCGATAATGATGGCTGTGTGAGTATTTATGAAGTCTAATATCATCATTCCCATAACACTCAGTCCAGAGGAGGCTTTGCGCAAGGCTGCAATTCACTTGGATGATTCTCGCGGCAAGGTGGTTGCCACCCTGGATAAGCAATTAGATGATGTCGAACTGCTTATATTGGTTGTGCGGCTGACGAAGAAGATGATTGACCGCTCGGAACTCTTTGTCTTCCAGTGCACTGACTTTGATTTTGCGAGAGCAGGTGAAAGTACTCTTGAGAAGCGTCTGACGCTTAAGGTGCTGGGGGAGCCTGCGTCAAATCTGCTTGACCTGTTTGAAAAACATCAGCTGCACCCGTTGCTTAAGATCTTTGTCAAAGCATTTCAGATGCATCAATTGCTTGGGTTGGATGTGGGCGCTTATATGTATGCCAAACCGAGTAGCCGTGCTGTTCCAGTGACGGGCTTCATGGCGCCAGCTAGTGAATTGGCCTGGCGCTTGAATCAAGCGGTTGCTAAGGTTCGTGAGGAGGCGATCAAGAGCAACTGGAAACGGCTGGAGAAAAATTTTCGCCGCAATGCCAACAAGAACGCGCGAAACTTGATTTTGGATCTGAAGGCGCAACTGGCTGCACATGCGCGGGTGTCTATCATCCGTTTGGATTTGAGCTTTTCCAATGGTGCGGGAGTGGAGCCAAAGCATGGTAAGTCAAACGGAGAATTTTCAACCGAGGAAGAGGGGCAAGGACCTGTGTACAAGAAGGTTCGGGAATTGAGAATCGCTTTTTGGAAGGAGGTCGAGAAAGCCTACGGGACGGGTTTACTGGGACGAGCTAGTAAGCTTGAATATGGCTATAGCCGAGGCTACCATTTCCACGTTCTCATATTTCTTGATGGATCAAAACATCAACAGGACATTAGGAATGGGATTCGGATTGGTGAAATTTGGAAGCGGTTGGTACCGGACGGGGAAGGGGCGTTCTACTTGTGTAATGTCTACAAGGAGAAATACAAGTACTTGGGACTTGGAATGGCAACGTACTCGGACGACGGATTCTTTACCGGCTACGTGATGGCGGTGGCTTATTTGACGAAGCCGGACTGTTACATGCAAGTAATTCTTCCAGGTCGAGATCGTGCGTTCCATCGCACTTTTACTCAGGAAGAATCGATCAAGAAGTTAGGCCGTAAGCGCCGGAAAGGGGGTCAGTCTTTGATAGGTTGCGAGAATAGCTGAAGCACGGTTTGAAGGTGCGACTGGCCTGAGTCAGCACGGTTGCGAGGCAATCGAATAGATTCGCGCAACTTTCTAGAGGTTTTGACGAACTGATTGGATTCTTTCTTGAAATCTGGGTCGTTATGCCGCCATTTGTAGAATAGACCTATCACCGTGCCTACTTCTCTTTGATTTTTTACCCCATCCTGGATCCCGGTGATTCCCAGTTCGTCGATAAGTGTCTTTATTTCACCTTTTATGCTGTCCAGGGCCGTCTTGAAGTTGCGCCAGCCATTGTCGGGTTTGCGCTTGGCAAGGATAAGCAGGATTTTCTGCTTCATCGCTATGGTGTCTTTATGACGGGACAGGGCCGCGTGCCTTGCGTTTTCGGATCTCTGGCTCAGTCGTTCTTCCAGGAAGTTGTAGTGGTCGATTTGCGTGAGTATTCCTCGCGCCTTGTTCGCGATGAAAAGCCAGTACCAGGCATGCTCGGGACGCTCTGCAGCATGGTGCATGTCGGAAAACTTGATTGCTATGGATAGGTGAGCGATGTTCTGCTCATAGGTGTATTGGATGTTCTCGGCTTCGCTGGTGAACGAACGGATGCTAGTACGAGTGATGTGAAAACTAACGTTTTCTTCTGATATTGATTGAGGATCGATTGACGCCAAGTAGTCGTCGAAACTGCCTTTGTAAAAGCGGAAGTGAACTCCTTCAAGGTATTTTTTTGGTAGGTTGATCTCCATTGCGATGTCAGGGGATGGCATCGGGAAATCTTTTTTCTGTTCGTAGGTGGTCATGCTGAGAAAGGCCAAATATGCATTTTTGTCAACCAGAGCTTATTCGCTGCGCCGTACGAGAGCGTACTGTCGCACTGCATCCCCGCCAGGGCGTTGTGTTTCCAGTTCAAACGCCAGAGTGGAATCTGGTCAATTTTCTGATGGCGGCGCGCGAGTTGACGGCCAGCGTAACTCGATCAGAGGCCGAGCTCTTCCGAGTCACGTCACGCTCTGGTCAGGCAGTCCTGCGTCCTACTGATTTGGGCAAGCGCTTTTTGGACACGGTCACCGAAGCTGTCCATGCCCGCACCCTGCTGTGTCCTAGTCATAAGGTGGATCCATTGGTGGCGCTTCTGTTTGATGAGTGTGATCGTCGCGGTGTCGGAGTGACTTGGGCAGGAGGTGGACCTCGTAGTCCGGAGATGTTGGTATCGGCTGCAGACACTTTGAATGGCTGCGTGAACGCCATTCGCAGAAAGGCGCAGCGCCTGGACTTCAAGGCGAAGGCGAAACGATGGCGAGAGTCGGCGAATGGCCGCTTCAATGATTTGACGGCCTATTTTGAAGCGCTTGCAGATGCACATCCCGCATCTCGGGTGTTGCGCATCGACTTTGGCTACTCGCCTTCCCAGGTGGGCCTGATTCCGTTCGATCAAGCGGCTGATGATTTTGTTGCCGCGCAGTGGCGTGCGCTTATGTCTCATCTCGACAAGAAAATGGGGCAATGCGTAGTGGGCCATGCGTGGTCGCGAGACTATGGCGTGACACGAGGCCCAGTCTTCCATCTCGTGCTTGTCATTGATGGGCCACGCGAGCATGAGCTTGATGCCTTGGCACGTGGATTGATGCTGGAGTGGCAAGCTCGGATTACTTTAGGGCAGGGCGTCAGCTTCAACTGCTTGACCGCAACTGGCAGCCCCTTCTCGATCCGAGGTGGCTTGGCTATCTTGGAGTTTTATCCGGTGGGGCTCGCAAACGTACTGCACAACGCGGCGATTTATCTGGGCTTGAGCGACACCGTGCTGACCTACGATGGCCCGGGAAAAACTCCACGCCATGGGCGAGGGGTGCAGCCTTATTCACGACAAGCACCAGATGGCGAGCGAAGTGCGTGGCCGTTTTTTGCGAGTTGAGACGTGCATCACTGTTGTCTCACACCCACCACCGCCAGCCTGCCACCACCGAACCAGGTCGGTGGCGCAGCCGGTCTGTGAACGCAAGCAGACCTCCAGCTTGAGCAGTCGAGACTCGCGGTGCTCACCACAAGTCTTGCCCAGATGCGCATATCCAACGTGAGTGTGCGATAACCGCAGGCGCCTCCACTCTCCAACCATGCGGACTGCGGCAGGCCCATAAGCGCTGACTGTCTCGCCGCGAAGAGCTACACGTTCAGCACTTGTCGTCAGATCGGGGCCTTGGTCTCGACTGTCGCTATGCGCCCTTTTCGTGGGACTTCGGCAGCACGCGCTCCGCGATGCACTCCTTCACGGCCCGCATGATGGAAATCAGGTGCCCCGGCTCATTCTCGCGACGTACTTCAAAACACCGCCGTCCATAGTTTCCCTTCACTACGCGTACGGCATCTTCGGTCGCTTGAGGTGCGGCTCCAATTGCGGCGCACTCCAACAGACTCATGACCTGCGATTTGTCCGCATCGTCCACGGCGTGACCCGTCTCATAGCGATAGAGGATCTCGCGATAGTGAAGGCGGGCCTTGTTCATGCTGTCAAACTGTTGCTGTCCCACTTGGACGGGAATACTGGTAGGCATAAGAAGCTCCTCGAAGACAAGAAAAAAGACAAATGACAAGGAGCGGCTCACACAACTGTGAACCGTCCATACCATTTGCCCGATTTATGTGCCTGAGCTAGCAGCGGCCATTGCTTTCCAGTCTTGACCCAGATCTCGTACCCGCTCAGTAGTAGATTACCGATACTGCTCCCACATCTGACCTAAATAGACGCGGTAGGACTCCGTAAGGTCCGGAGAATCCTGAGACGCTTGCTCAAAGACAAAGACATGATTTACCGGCCAATCAATGGCCCGATCATCGAAGACCGCCTGAATCTTAGAGCCCAGATAGACAGGCGATCCGTCCTGAATTGCCCATTGCGAAATCTCCAGCACTTCACGGAAATTCGCCGCTCGACGCTTGAACAGCGCCAAACGTTGGCCATGACGCTCGTCATCCTGGGATGCGCGTTCTGCGTGAAGCTGCTTCTTTTTCTCATACGCATTTTCAGCGCGTGCAATCGCCTGCTCAAATGATTCGACCGGCACACCGCGATCTATCGCGTCCGCAAGTTGTTCTTTGGCATGGTCGATTTGTTTCTGCTCGATGCCCAGGTAGTAAGCGTTGCTCTCCGCCTGGCGTGCCGGCTGCCCGTTTTCCTCTTCAATGGCCTCGGCGCTTCGCTCCTGCATGTATTTGCCCCCTGGACTGTAGGTGCATTGGTACTCCACCACCTTGCGATCCCGCGTGTCCGTGAAACTCTTCCACTCTGTGCTGGAACATGCCTTGCGCTTGTCCAGTAGTTGCCCGACCGTGAAATCCGGCCATCCCTTCATCCGGGAATCTTTGACGCGCGAGACGTCGCTCCCCAGGCACCCCGACAACAAGGCCGCACAGGCCCCAAATACAACCGATGAATAACGCATACGCATACAACTGACCCTCCGATTGATGAATGTGAAAACCAACGAAAAAACTTCAAAACACTCCAGCGAAAACCGCCTGTAGCCACTAAGCAGGCAATCCCCAATGGGAAAAAATCTCTTCAAAAAACTTCATACGAAAAGCAAACTCCGTAGATGCAAATAGACCAAAATTGCATCCTCGTGGGGTGTCAGCCAAACCCTCCGGACCTACCCGCCTGCCTGCTAGCGACAACCTGCGCGATGTGCTCGGATACCAGATCCGTCTGCTGCGGGTAGAGAAGGGCTGGTCACAAGAACGCCTGGCCCATGAGAGCGGTTTTGACCGCACCTATGTGTCCGGGGTAGAGCGATCCGCCTGGAACGTCGCGCTGGAAAACATCGGTCGGTTTGCCCAGGCACTGGGCGTTGAACCCTGGACCCTGCTGCAGCCACCCCCCGATTCCAAGCCCACGCCTCGAAGGCGTCTGGCGAGCACCGTCCGCGAAGAACCCAGTCGCGCAAAAGCGCGATCACCGAAGAGCTCCGCCTGAAATCTCAGGGGTCACCAGCTTCCCGTCGCGCGTGAGCTGACCGTCGCTGAATACAAAATCGACTCTGGCGCGTGAGGCTTTGTGCCGCTCCCGATCCGAGCCAAACGGGCCAATGAAATCGACCATGCGCACCACGACACGTGGCTTGCCCTGGGCGCTGTTGTCCATGAATGGATACACCAGATCTGAACAGGTAGCGAACTCCGGGTAGATATCGGCACCGCGCGAAGTGATCTCTACGAAGCGGTACAGCGCAGGGCAGGCCACACCACCGGTGTTTTGCACCAATAGCAACTCACCGGCTCCCCAGGAGGAGAAGTGGCGCCCCACAGAAAAAATCCCCCTCTCTGCAGGCAACAGCGGCTTTTCCCGCCACAGCAAAGCCAGGTTCTCCCGGTCTGCAGCGACCATTCCATAGCGGGTCCTGGCTTCAGCCGGATAGTCATCGATGGCCGACCCCACCCGTGGCCCTTCTGCCGCCACGATCTCCTTCCATCCTGCCGGCTGATCCGCAAACCCCAACCATTGCGCAGCGGGCCCATCGAACTCGCTAAAACGAACCGTCTCGAGCGCGCAAGGTATGCCCACGACGCAATCCATGAGAATGCGGCGCCCTACGGCGGAGTCATTGCGGAACACATGCCCCACCAGGTCACCGGAATCTGCGCTCACGCGCAAAATGGCGGAGTAGGGCCCTTGGCTCTCCAGGATGCCAGTGAACTCCAAAGCACCAGATGGCTGTCCCGCCAAGACGAGGGAACCAAGGAAAGGTCCCGCCAAGACTACGGATGCCCAGCAGGAGAGCGCGCGGACGCGTCTCGATGGAAGTGACAACACGGCCTACCCCTCAAAAATGCTGAAATTGCGTGAATGATATGTGATGCAAACTCATCATATGAACGCACGAGAGAGCCCTACGTTGACGCTTAACGACAAGCAACAACCATCCGCGGCCCCCGGGCAAGGGCGATGAATGTCGCCATGTCGCTGTTTCCGTGGTCGACCCCTCGAACGTATCGTGCTTCCGCGCGAGAGGTGCCGTCCCTGCCTGGGCTGAGCGGGCGTCAATGCGGCGCTTGTGTGATCGACGTTGTGTGAGACAGCCAGGTTGCTGGAAGGCAACCTGGCTCGTATGCCGTCTGGGTTGCTAACATTCGAAAATCGTTGCTTCCCTTATGCAAATTCCTTCCTGAGCCATGCAGGCGAACTCGCTCACTTCTCCCAATTGCTGCGGCGTGTGTGGCGCGACCAGCTACCGCCGGGTGGTGGCGCGTGACGACTCGGGAGCCATGAAGTACACCGATAAGTTCCAATGCTCAGGTTGTGGGCGGGCGTTTTGGGATCTGCAAACTTGGCGGTTGGGCGGCGGCTCAGTTCAGGGAAACGACGAGGGGCAAACCAGTTTTTGATTTAGGCAAGTCCGCTATGCAGCGATTGCCGACCTTGACGGTCAGTTTCCTATGTACAGCTTTGTCGCTGAAAGCCGTCCTTGCAAGACGCCGATGCGTTGAGCTTCCGATCCGTCCGGCTCAACAGTGAGCGGTGCAACCGCCACAGATCGATGACATGCATACCTGGACGCGCCAGGTTCAAAGAGTCGTGTGTCTATCAATGATGACTAAAGCCCATACGTGCCGACAGGGACTGATTCCTGCGCCGACGCGGGACTATGCAAACACGACACCGCACCCCCTCAACTCTTTGGTTTGCGACCGCTTGAAACTGGTCGAACCGCTGGTGTGCTGCCACCGTGTTCAGCCCACCATTCGGTGAGGGCTTGCATCGTGGGGCCAAGCGCCCTCGCTTTTGACGTGATCTCGTATTCGACGCGCGGCGGTACCTCCGCAAACACGGTCCGAGATACCAATCCATCAGCTTCCAGCTCGCGTAACTGAGCAGTCAGCATGTGCTGCGTGATGCCGGGTATCGCTTTGCGCAACTCGCCAAAGCGGTAGATCCGCTGGTTGAGCAACCACATGATTTCCAGCTTCCATTTGCCTGAAAGGAGGGCAAATGCACGCCGCATTTCCTCGTGCATGTTGACCCCAGTGTTTTCATTAGTCTGCTTTTTCATACTAACCACCATTTTTTCATCCTACTTGTCAACATTCATCTTAAACGACATCCTTACTGCATGTTGAACTCAATTGCCGACTAGCAAAACACCATGGCCACTGTCTACCTGTACTGGATCAGCACCGCACTGCTGTCTCTGCTCTACTTCGCTTCAGCCGCGATGTACATCGCCAAGGGCGACTTTGTCCGCAAGGCGCAGTCTGAGTTGGGCTATTCAGCCCCGCTCCTCGTGCCTTTCATGATTGCCGTCAAGCTGCTCGGGCCTATCGCAGTGCTGTGGCACTTCAACGTGGCGCTCAGCGATCTGGCCTACGTTGGCATCTTCTATCACTTGGTCTTGTCTGGCCTCGCGCACTTGGGCGTCCGCAAGCCCAAGGGCGCCATTCCAGCGACGGTGGGACTCGTCTGGTTGCTCGCTTCTTTCGCCACACAAAACGCCGCCCGCGAACTGCAATCGCCTTACGCACCCACATTTGCGCCTGCGCCGACAGCAATCCCAGCACCCCTCAATTAACGGAGAAACGAATGAGCCAATTTCACGCCAAGTTCACCGAGCAACCGTTTGCAGCGAAGAAGTACCTCGAAATTCACGGACACAAGATGGCCTATATCGATGAGGGTGAAGGTGCACCCATCATCTTCCAGCATGGCAACCCGACGTCTTCCTACCTATGGCGCAACGTCATGCGCAACCTCAAGGGACATGGACGGCTGATCGCCGCTGATTTCATGGGAATGGGAGATTCAGAGAAGCTCGACCCAGCACTTGGCACGTCCCGATACAGCTTCAACGAGCAGCGCAAGTATCTGCATGGCCTGTTGGACGCACTGGACCTAGGAGATGAGGTGATCCTTGTGTTGCATGACACCGGTTCGATGGTCGGCTTTGACTGGGCCAACCAGCACCGCAGCCGCGTTCAGGGTATCGCTTACATGGAATCCATCGTTGCCCCGCTGCTCGTGTCGGACTTTCCTGAGTATGTGCAGGCGCAGCTCAAACACATGACACCTGAAGGACTGGAGGCAAGCCTTCAGGGCGCTGACTTTCTCGAAAGCTTTTTGCTCAGTGCGCGTGACTTCACCGATGTGGAGAAGGCCCACTATCGCGTCCCGTTCCTCAATCCCGGCGAGGACCGCAGGCCTCAAATTTCGTTCGACTTGCCAATTGAAGGCCAGCCCGCGCACACCGTGAAGATCGTTGAGGACTATTCGCGCTGGCTTGGCCAAAGCGATGTCCCCAAGCTGCTCATCCGAGCCGAGCCTGGCTATCTGCTGACCAATCGCCTGCACGACATCGCGAAGACCTGGCCCAACCAGACCGAGGTAATGGTCAAGGGTGGCCACTACATCCAGGAGACCACTCCCGATGAAGTGGGGACGGCAATTGCCGATTTCGTTCGTCGTGTGCGCGGCTAGACCGTACTTCGCTTCGCCGTGACATCACGGTGAGCGGAGCGCTTGCCGGATACCCGCGCCGATGGTGTCAGTTCCTGATATGAGTGACCAGTGCTGGCTTGACGATCAATGACAGCTCCCGTTACGAGCTGTCGGTTGATAACGGTGGGGTGTGCGGCTGCTTTCAGCCTGAAGACGACGGTTGCAATGTGGCAAATGGTTGAGTGGACCCCAGCGGAACTGGATTGGGGGCATAGCTAACGCATGGTTTAGCCCGTGATAAAACGCGTAAGTCCCGATTTATAGTCGCCCTCATATGACAACCTACGCTGAACTCCTCGCCCAGAAAAAACTTCTCGACGAAAAAATCGCCAACGCCAAAAAAGCGGAGTCCGCGCAGGCCCTGCAGATCGTCCCCCAACTCATTGAGGAGTTCGGCTTCACGGCTCAGCAGGTGTTCCCGTGGAATGCGAAGGCCGCCAAGAAGAAGGTCGCCGCAAAGTACCGGGATTCAGATACGGGTGCTACCTGGACCGGCCGTGGCAAGTCACCCCAGTGGATTGCCGGCAAGGACCGCGAGCCGTTCGTTATCGGCTAGTCGGCCCCTGCGTGCAGGTTGACTCACTCCCCTGATGACCAGGCTGCGCCATGACCCTTGACCAACTGCCGCCAGAAAAGCCAGGGCCAGAGATCCAACGTGATGTTCAGCGTCATCTGGGGCGCTGCATGCTGCGCCTGCAGCAGTACGAAAACGCCTTAAAAACCCTCCTGGCTCACCATGAGGCCGCCGGCACCTTGGAGGAAGTAAAAGCCCAACCTGCAATCCGCGCAGAGAAGCTTTCCGGCCAGACCCTCGGAAACCTGGCCAACCTCATGTTCGAGTCGTTTGTGGTGCCGGAAGGCTTCGAGCGCGAACTGCTGCCTGAAGACAAGGTTGTCCCCGACAAGATTCTGTTCTCGCACAGCTCTCGGATGACCCTTGCGCCTGAGCAATGGCTCAAAACGAAGGTCGCCGTGCAGCAGTTGGTAACTCTGCGCAATGAGCTGGTGCACGGCTTTTTGCAGCGTTTCAATCTGGGGGATGAGCAAGGGTGTGAGGATGCTCTCGTCTATCTGCAGGAGGCGTTTCAGCGCATCGAGACCCACTATCAAGAGTTGCGAATGTGGACGATGGGCATCGTAGAAGCACGCGCGCTCGCCGCCTCATTCATGCAAACGGATGTTTGGCAAGACTGGGTGGTCAATGGCATCAGTCCTGACGGCAGTTTCGAGTGGTGCAACACGGGCATCGTGCGGGCCCTGCGCGAGGAGGTAAGTGCCCTCGCTGGAAAAGCGTGGATTGCGTTCGATGTGGTCAAGGCGCGGATGCTGGAGCGACATCCCGAACAGACGCCACAAAAGTACCGCTGCAACAGTTGGCCACAGGTACTTGCCGAATCCAGCGAGTTCGATCTCGAATACCGCCGCAACGCAGACACGGGGCCCAGACAAGCCTGGGTGCGCTTGCGCCCCGAAAGCCCCCCAGGCCGAGGCTCCAAGGAACGCAAGCGACCGGGGCGCGGGGCATTGACTTTGCCGGAAGAGCAACCAACAGAGCCGGGTTGAGCCAGGACGATCTTCACTGAGACGCAGTAGGGTACAGAGCTACCACCGCGAGCATCACACCGCACTCCAGTTCCCCATCCAGAGTGAAGGCCGTCCACACAGCGCTAGACATAGCCGCCTCGCGTGTGCGCGGATGATCTTTGTGCTCACCGGGCACAAGATGCAGGTTGTGCCCACATCCCCACACTGGCGACACCGTGGCATCCAGCACCAGCAACGCCGACGCTGAAACCTGGCCGCCTGCCTGAACGCCTTGTGCATGCCAAGACCCTTCCACGCCCACCACCAGCATCCAGTGTGAAGGTGGATCCGGCGCGTGGACATTGCCGTACTTCCTTCTTGGCTGAGGCTGCCACTGCAACAGCACCATACCCCCGGCATCCACCGAACCTGCGCACAGCGACAGCAAGTCCGCAGGTTCCAGTTCTCCGACGAAGTACGCTGCCGCCTCTGGCAGCCACCGCTTGGCTTGGCCCAGCATCCCCGTCGCAGTCACCACCGGCGGCACACCCACACGCCGCCCCGACAACAAGGCCACCGCTTGCGCCAATGCAGTGGACCCCGTCCTGTGCGGCAGCGCCGTCGCACGCATCAACACCCCAGGCAACGGCTTCGAGTGCGAGAGCGCACCGGCGCTGCGGTAGCTGGGCACGGTCAACATGTCCAACCCGAGCACGTAGCGCCGCACGATCCCTTCACGCCCCGGCATGGGCGCCTCCTGGATCCGCCGTCGCCAGCAGCTTGCGCGCCAACTTGGTCCTCAGCGTCTGGGGTGCAGCTACGTCCGCACGCTCTGAAGAAGACCCCGAAGATTCATGCCCCTCTCGGTCCGCAAAGAACTCCTCCATAACTCCGGCACTGGCAACCTCCTCGGAGGACTCGTCAAACTCACCAAGGGCCAGCCCTTGCCGCGCTGCTAAATCCAGCGCAGCCTGATCCAGCCCCAGTGCGGAGTGCTGCTCCCGCTCCTGTCGCGCCAACGCCACCACCTGCGCCAGGCTGTGACCCGAGCGCAGCGTCAGATCCACGTAGTAGATCGGCGTGCGGTGCGACAGCGTCGTAGACTTGCCCCGCAGACGAAGCTCCAAGGGCAGGGCGGCCAGCAGCCCGCCGGAGGCTGCAAACAGATACCGTAGGCGAGCTGACAAGGTGCGAATGCTGTTGAACCCCGTGGTTCTAAAAACAAAGCTGCCCAGTTCATCGCCGGCGGTTCCAGCATCCGTGTGCCCTTCCGCATCCACCCGCACATGCAACCGCCCATACGGCTTGCAGTGCCCATCCTGGGCCAGTGCACACACCGACGGCGAAGGGCAGGGCAGACTCTGTATCCCGGACAGGGTCACGCGTTTGCAGCTCTCCCCATCTCCCACACACAGCGGCCTGCCCGTGGCCCGGTCAAACATCGTGTAGTTGGCCCTGAGACTCAGGTCTGGGTCGTCAAACAGCAGCCGCACTGGAATGCTGCGCAGCTTGGCCTGTGGATCCTTGCGCAACTGCGCATCCATCGGGTGAGCCACCCAACCTTTCTGGTTCTGTACCTGGCTGGTGAGCGTGAACTCATCATCCTTCTCGGGCAACCTGCGCCCGTTCTTCTCCACCACCCGCCCAATCGCAATGCGCCCGATCACGGGCGGCGTCAACGCCAAACCTTTGAGCATGTGAATCTCCTTGTTGAATGTGAATGCCCCCCAAAACAAAACGGGCCTCACCGTCACCGATGAAGCCCGCCCGTGGGATGCGTTGAATGAAAAATGACCCCGCCTCAGGTCTGCACCAGAAACCGCCGACTCCCTGGCTTAGGTACCGTGTAGGTCCTCACGATCTCCGGCTGCTCCCTGGCCAGCCGATCCGTATCCAGCGTGCTGCCGTCCTTGGAGCGCTTGAAACTCACCTCGCCACCATCGAACACCGCCCGGGAGGCATCCCCCATGCGCTGCTGAATAGACTGCTTGAGCTGGGCTTCCAAGGCGGTCTGGGTTGTCAGCACCTCCCGCACCGCCAGCAAGTCCGAGAACACCGCCCCCATCACCAGGTCCTGGCGCAGGTCCATAGTGGTTCCGGAATCCCGGGGGTACAGCGCCCGCAAAGCCCGATCCGCAGACTCCGACCCATCCGCCGGCGGTTGCTGATCCCGCTCCACATAGCCCCAGAACTCGCGCTCCAGACGCACGAGCTGAGCGATCAGCTCCTCATCCCGCTCGATCCGAAAAACCTGCAGCTCCTGCCCGCCCAGCAGCACCGCCACATCAGCCACCTGCTTGCCCGTCACCGCCAACTGGTGCTGAACTTGCAACTGCACATACTCAGGCACCCCATCGCGCCAGAGCCAGGCACCCTGAATGCCAGCGGTCTTGCACTCCAGCAACTGAACGTCCGAAGCCCCCATGACCTCCCGGTCGATGTTGGCCCGCATCCAGGGATGGTCGGGGTGCTGCAGCACCGCATTGATGCGGCGCACTCGGTTGCCCGTGCGCCGGGTGTAGTGCGCCGCCACGATGGGCTCCAGAAGGGAGCCCCAGTACATCGGACTCTGATCGTCCGCGCCCCCATCGCCCGGTGGGGCCACAGGAGCACGTCCAGTCTTCTCCACCCACAACTCCAACTGTGACTGGTAGGGGTTGAGGCCCACGGCCGCAGCGGCATCCGAACTGCCAATGCCCCCCAGGCGTACCTGCAACCACTGATCGCGGGGCAAGTTCTGGGTCTTGACCAGTCGAAGGGCAGGGCGGGGTTTGGTGGAAGAAACCCCCACCGGTGAAACAACAGGATGAACCATGCTGACTCCTTGAAAGTAAAAACGACAACAACGGTCACCACGTCACACCCTCAAAGCAAAAGACCCCGGTCCGTTAAAGGAGCCGGGGTCTGTGCCGTGAGGGGGATGAAGGAACGGATGAACCGCGATAACGACTGACACAGTCACGACGCCAAATGCAGCGCTTGCTCGAGCGCCCGGTGCTTGAGCGTGGCCCCCTGAACAAACCAGGCACTGTCCAGGCGGTATTCCTGGCTGCGCGCCCGGCGCTCGTGGTCTACGAACTCGGTCACGGCGCAAAGCAGGCCCCAGGCCGTGCCCTTGGCAGCAGCCAACTCCGCACCCCGGCCCTGGCCTTCGTACATGGCCTGCACCTTCTTGAGGGCGCGCTCATTGGTCAGGCCTGCAGATACATCCGCATGCCCATCCGTCTGGCACAGCACCTTCAGGAAGTAGTTCATCGACTCATGGCTCTTGACCTTGCGCTCGGAGAGGGTCTTCATGCGGTACATGAAACCGTCCCATTGCGAGACGGTAATCCCCAACTGCTTCTTGACCGCCTGCGCATCAAAGCTGGTGCTGTGAGGCACCTTTATCGCGCTGGACGTTCCGGACAGGGCGATGGACAAGGTGTTGTTGCAGACCACGCGCACGTTGGTCGGGGTGGCTGTCGTCGCCAGCGTCCCGTCGCAGGACGTGGCCAAGAGCAGATAGCCATT
This sequence comes from Acidovorax sp. NPDC077693, assembly GCF_044542805.1. Classification (NCBI taxonomy): domain Bacteria; kingdom Pseudomonadati; phylum Pseudomonadota; class Betaproteobacteria; order Burkholderiales; family Comamonadaceae; genus Acidovorax; species Acidovorax sp. NPDC077693. Next base: position 55,549 of record NZ_JBITVD010000002.1, read on the forward strand.
AACCACGTCGTTGCCTTTGAGGGCCGAGGACTTGCCGGTGCGGGCCAGGGCCCAGAACTTGCGCCCAGCCTTCAGAACTCCGGCAGTCTCCAGCTCATAACCGGAGACTTCGGTGAGGTCCCGGTAGAACTCCAGGACCTGTTTGGGTTGCACAACTTGGTAACGGGAACTCACTACCGACAGGGGGGCCTTGGTATCGCTGCGGTACAACACCTTCTGGTCTGCGAACTCCATGGGTTCGCCATAAAGCTCGGAGACGGAGGAGCCGCTGGTGCCAGCGCCAGATTCTGTGGCCATGTAGCGCACGGGGGTCTCGCGGATGGTCCAGTCCATGCCCGCTTCGCGGGCCCAGACATCGATGGGTTGCTTGGCGGGCAACTGCTGGCCCAGGTTGTGCCAGGGGGTTTCGCCGACATAGGCCATGGTTTGAACGAGATGTGCCATTGAGAAATTCCTTATTTGAAAAAGCAACGCGCACAGCTGCGCCACCGCGAAGGCAGTGGACAGTTGTGCGCTTGGGATGAAAAAGAGAACCGAAAGAAAGACTGCGTACCCAGATGCATCCGCAGTCCGCCGTGGGAAGCTAGGAGTCTTCGACGCTGAAACTTCGGCCGCACTGCAAGCAGCGGTGGTTGTGCAGGATCTTGGCGTCGATGGCTTCTCCCAGGGCTGCACCTATGGCACAGCCCGCAGCTGCTCCCACCATGGCGCCAAGGACTGCCCCTGCAATCGCCCCTACCGTGGTGCCTGCAGGGCCTGCGGGTGTGCCCAGAACAGCACCCAATTCCGCGCCAAGTTGTGCACCTCCGGCAGTGCGGGCTGTCGCAGTGGCAGCGCCTGCAAGGGTGCCGACTGCACTCCCAATTCGGCGACCCAGGTGGCTTGTAGTGGTGCGGGATGAGCTGCAGTGAAGACAGCACACGCCGATTGCAGTGTGATGCGATCTCATCGGATAGCGACCTGGCTGGGGCACAGAGCTTGGCTTCACCCCAAACGGCGTCGATTGCGGTGGCTCGCTGTCTGAATAGTCATCGAGATCTGCGTCGTCATCGGGATCACCCGGGTAGGCGTGTCCATGGAGATCGCCATCCAGAAATGTTCCGCTTTGCATGCATCACTCCTCCTGTGTGGAGGGGGTGGAGGGCGCAGTGCGGATGCGGCGGCCTTCGCTGGCCAATGCGGCATCGATATAGCTGATGAGGACCAGCGTGAAAAGGATGCCAGCCAAATAGGCGACGGCGCAGGCTGCGAGGTTCTCCAAGGGGGAGGGGGTTTCTGTCATTGAGTTGCTCCTTGAATGCTTGGGTGATGTCTGGGCCCTGATAGAGGGACAGAGCTCAGACGGCAAAAGCCTGTGCAAGCGGGTGGCTTGCACAGGCTCTAGGAGGTGATATAGCGCTGAGATTTTTTAGGATCGAATAGGGTACCCACAGTTGGTTGGGCCTCTCTGCCCGGAACTGCCGGTTTACCCGGTCCAGCGAGCACACAGCCTTGGCGTCATCGATGGTGGTGCGTACGACTTTGCCACACATCACTCCGCGCAGTCCCATGCTGCGCATCAGCCGCTCGACAGTACAGCGAGCTACGGTCACGCCTTCGCGCGCCAGTTGCCGCCACACCTTGTCGGCGCCGTATACCTGCATGTTTGCCTGCCAGACGCGTTGAATCTGTGGCATCAGCAACTCGTCGCGTTTGGCGCGGGCGCAGCGCCTGTGGGGCTGGCGCAGCAGCGCGGCATGACGTCGATACGCCGACGTGGCAACCTACAGAACCTTGCAGAGTGGCTTGACCCCGAAAGCATTGCGATGCTGATCGATGAAAGTCTTCAAGACTTCAGGCGGCGGTCGAGCTCCGCCTGGGCGAAAAACGCGCTGGCCAGCTTCAATATCTCATTGGCCCGCCGCAGCTCCTTGACCTCGCGCTCCAGTTCCTTGACCCGCTGAGCCTCGCTGGTCGTGACGCCTTCACGCACGCCAGCGTCGACCTCCGCGCGCTTGACCCATTCGTTCAAGGTCTGCGGCACGCAGCCAATCTTGGGGGCGATGGATTCGATGGCTGCCCACAGCGACGGGTACTCCCCGCGCTGCTCCTGCACCATCCTCACTGCGCGCTCACGCACCTCCGGCGAGAACTTGTTTGACTTCTACATGGCTCAATCCTCTCAGAGTGTTGAGCCTCCTCAAAACCCAGGGCGATTCACTGCTGATGGCGCTATGGCGCCGCCAGCCGCGTGCACCTGTCATGGTTCATTCCGATCAAGGCTGTCAGTTCACCGGCCACGAGTGGCAGACCTTCCTGCGCGAGCACAACCTGGTCAGCAGCATGAGCCGGCGTGGCAACTGCCACGACAACGCTGTGGCTGAGAGCTTCTTCCAACTGCTCAAGCGCGAACGCATCCGCAGGCGGGTCTATGCAACCCGTGATGACGCGAGAGCGGACGTCTTCAACTACATCGAAATGTTCTACAACTCACAGCGCCGTCATTCATCGGCGGCAGGACTATCCCCTGTAGAGTTCGAACAGCGACATTCCCAACGGCTCAAAAGTGTCTAGATAAGCCGGGGCGATTCATGCTGACCTCACGCCAGTGCAGCCGCTGCAGCTCAAGCGCGCGGAGGACGCTGCGGCGGCCTGAGCCTCGCGATGATGACAGCCAGGCTCGCACTGGGCGCTGAAATGCAAAAGGCCCCCGCAGTGATGTCGGGGCCTTTTACCGTGGTTGCCATCGGCCAGAATCGGGCCCACGTCGATGCAGATGAAGATGGCTTGCCGCGGTTGACGTTGCATACATCGGACGGTAGCCGCTTGGTGTTCAAACGGCGTCCTGGAAAAGTCAACTGAACCGAGATCACCGTACGGACACTCAAGAAACGGCAGCCTGGCTTTCCCCGCATTGCCAAACACTCGCGTTGTAGCGCATCGCGGCCACGCCATGCGCAGCGACGCTCCAGCCAGTTCGCCGCTGCACGAGGGTCAAGCGACGTAAGCCGCCAACTCTTGCGGCGTCCCCTCTGGAAAGGCCTCCTTGAGCAGATCCAGAAACGCCGACACACGGGGGCTGAGCAGGCGGCGCGAGGGGTAGAGCGCCCACAGCGCTATCTCGGACCCTGGAACATCCCCCCACTTCACCAAGGTTCCGGCTGCCAGGTCGTGCAGCACCAGTGACAGGGGCAGCCGCGCAGCGCCCACCTGCGCACGCACCGCGTCGCGCACCATGAACAGCGAGGAGAGATGCAGCACGGGTTGCACCGCCAGGCGCTGCGGCGCACCTTTCGCGTTGGTGAGGTTCCAGATGGCGGCAGGAACGGCGCTGGCGTCCGCACCCGCGCTTCCCCGCACCACCGCCGCAGTGGTCGCGCCAGCGCGCGGCTTGCGGAGCTGGGGGCTTGCAACGACCACGATCCGGTCGCGCAGGAAGATGCGGCCGACCAGGCGTTCGTCCGGGTCGGGGTCGACGCGGATCACGAGGTCGTAGCCCTCCTCCACCATGTCCACGGCCCGGTCTTCGGTCGTGACCTCCAGCCGCACCTCCGGGTGCTTCAAGGCGAAGCGGGCTGCCAGCTTGCCCATGGCAGCCTGCGAGAACAGCAGCGGGGCACTGACCCGCAACCGGCCTCGGGGCGCATCGCCACCGGAGGCGATGGCGGCGGTGGTTTCGTCCAGCTCGGCCAGCAGCACCGAGGTTTTCTCGAACAGCGCCCGCCCCTCTTCGGTGAGCTTGAGCACCCGCGGCCCGCGCTCGAAAAGCCGCAGGTTCAGACCGCTCTCCAGGTCCGCCACCCGGCGCGAGAGGGTGGCCTTCGGGCGGCCCGATGCGCGGGCAGCCCGCCCGAAGCCTCCGTGCCGGGCCACCAGCGTGAAGTCCGCCAGAGCAAGCAAGTCCATGTGTTCCACCAGTGAGACGCAAAGTCCAAATATAGCGTCTATCGCACATGGAATGAAACGATGAAGATTCGGGCTTCTTCAACGCAACGGAGCTATTTCATGACCATTCTCATCACCGGCGCCACGGGCAACGTAGGCCGCCAAGTCGTTCAGCAACTGGTGAACCGGGGCGCCGATGTGCGCGCGCTGGTGCGCAAGCCGGCCCAGGCGAACCTCCCGGCGGGCGTGCACACCGTGCAGGGCGATCTGCTCGACATCGACGCCCTGCGCCGCGCCTTCGACGGTGTCTCCACGCTGTTCCTGCTCAATGCGGTGGTGCCCGACGAGTTCACGCAAGCGCTGGTGGCGCTGAACCTTGCACGCGAAGCGGGCATCGAGCGCGTGGTCTACCTGTCGGTGATCCACAGCGACCGCTACCTGAACGTTCCGCACTTCGCGGGCAAGTTCGGCGTGGAGCGCATGCTGGAGCAGATGGGATTCGGCGCCACCATCCTGCGGCCGGCCTATTTCATGGACAACGACCACAGCATCAAGGATGTCGTGCGCAACCATGGCATCTACCCCATGCCCATCGGGAACAAGGGCCTGGCCATGGTGGATGTGCGGGACATTGCCGAGGTCGCTGCCATCGAACTGCTGCGCCGCGAGCAGGCCAGCGGGCAGCTGCCGCTGGCACGCATCAACCTGGTGGGCCCCGACACGCTCACCGGCGAAGCGGTGGCCGGCATCTGGTCGTCGGTACTGGGCCGCCCCGTTGCCTACGGCGGCGACGACACCGCCGGCTTCGAGGCCAACTTGCGCCACGCCATGCCGCACTGGATGGCGTATGACATGCGTCTCATGAGCGAGCGCTTTCTGACCGACGGGATGGTGCCGGAGGCTGGCGACGTGCAGCGCCTGGTGCAGTTGCTCGGGCGCCCGCTGCATGCGTACCGTGACTTTGCGCACGCCGTCGCCACGGCGGCCTGAGTGCTGCACGCACAACGTTCACCCCCACCCCAGGCCCAATCTGCCCCAGAGGACACCACCATGATCTACTCCACCGCCACCGTCCCCGTGAACCCTGCCGGCCAAGTCCCGCTCACCCGCGCCCAGGCGTGGGCGGGTCTGGTGCTCAAGGCCCGCGATGCAAGGCTGTTTCTGCCGCCGAACCTGTGCACCCACTGCGAGGTGGTGCAAGAGAGCGATACCCACTTCGTGCGCGAGGCCACCATCGCCGGCCAGGCACTGCGCGAGATCATCACCTTGGAGCTGCACAGCAAGGTGACGTTCTTCCAGGCCACCGGCCCGCGCGAAGGCGCCATCGTCAACGAGCTGTTCGAGGACGACCAAGGGAACCTGCAACTGCGCTTTTACGGCTATCTGGGCCTGCGGGGCAAGGCGCCCGGTGGGCCCGAGGAGCAGGCAGAGCAGGCCTGGATGGACGGCGACAAGGGCTATCGGAGCGCGCTGCTGTCGACGCTGCAGCGCACCCGCGAACTGCTGGCGCAAGGACAGCTGACAGGCGCTGCCGCATGAACCACGCCACGCCGACCACCAGCCACACGCGCATCCGACTGCGGGCACTGGGGCGGCAGGCGGTGCCTGCGCAAGATGCGGCAAGAGCCCGTTTGAAGATCGCTCGCAGCGGCCCGGGCTTTCCCCATCAGGCCATCGAAGCGCAGGCCTCACTGCCGCACGGTGATGCCGTCGGCATCACCCTCCACCCTCGTCACATCCGGGGTGGCTGGCCCACGGGATCGCCGTTTTCATCCTCTTGCTCTCCCTCATACGGATCCGAAGCAGACAACTGCGGCAACTGCGGCTGTGGCGGCACCGTGAGCGGCTCCGTGCTGGGCGGCAGGTCGCCGGGCGGCAAGGGAAACGTATCGGGGACTTTGTGGATGGGGTGTTCTGCGGGGTCGGTGGCCATGGCGTTCTCCTGGGGCAAAAATTGAATTGGGCCCGGTGGCGCACGCGCTCGGCGTAGGAGGCGGGCCCAGAACGGGGTGCGCTGCGAGAGGTTCACCCAACCCTTGCATGCGCGGCCAAGGCGCAAAAAAAGGCCCGGCAGGGGTGCCGAGGCCTTCGCGATGCACAGCGCTAACAAGACTGCGCTGCAGCACGGTCACTTGGTCTGGTCCTTGTTCTTCGCGCTGGCGGTCTGCTGGTTCTGGTCGGTGCTCTTGGTGCGGTTGCTGCGCCAGGTGCTGAAGTCGTCCGAAAATTTCTGGTAGCGCTCGCCGCGGAAGGTTTCATAGTCCTTGTCCAGGCTGCGGATCTGCTCGTTGCGCCATTGCAGGTAGTCCGGATCGTGGCCTTGCTGGCTTTGGTGGCGCCCGGCACTGAAGCGGTCTGAATCTCCGTAGAACCCGCCCCCGAAGCGGTCCTGCTGGCTGCCACCCCCATAGCCTTCGGAGAACTGCTCACGCCCGCCATAGCTGCCGCCCGGCTGGCGTGCACCGCCCCAGTCGTAGGCTTGTTGTTGCTGGTCACCTTGCGGGTAGCGGTTTTGCTGAACCTGCTGGCCACCCCGGGGGCCGAAGCTGCCGCCGCCGTAACGACCGCCCGGCCCGTTGTGGCCGTAGCCGCCGTATTGCGACTCATCGCTGCGGCCGCCCTGGTACTGGGACTGCGGGGCGCCAAAGTCCCTGTCGGAGCCGTACCGGCCGCCGTCGCTCTGCGCCTGGTATTGCCTGTCGTGCTGGCCGTCGTGGCTGCCATAGCCGCTGCCGCTGCGGTATTCCTGCTGCTGATGCTGCTGATGCCGACCGCCGTCGCTGTCGTACTCGCGTGCGTGGTTGCGGTTGCGTTCTTCGTCGTCACGGTATGCCATTGCAATCTCCTCGTTTCAATGAAAAGCGCATGGGCCTATTCCTCATGCGAAAACCCATGTTGAAAAAACACAGGGCCCATTTCTGTAGGTCATTCCTTACGCGTCTGTAGTGCTGTGGCTGCGATACAGATGTGCACATTCACGCCATAAACGTTGCACACCCGCGGCACGGCGCACGGGCCTGCGAGCCACGGTGAACCGGCCATGACCGACGCACGGGGCCACTCCCGTCGCGTGTGACAAACCTTTGGACACTGCGCCGGACATGACTACGATGACGGCCACCCGGATGCACGGCGGATCCACCTTTTCCAGGAGCCAACCCATGATCAGCAAGAACACGATTTGCCTGTGGTACGAGCGCGATGCCTTGAGCGCCGCCAACTTCTACGCGGCCACCTTTCCCGACAGTTCCGTCGGCGCGGTGATGCTGGCGCCGGGCGACTACCCGGATGGACAGCAGGGCGATGTGCTGACCGTGGAGTTCACCGTGGCGGGCATTCCCTGCGTGGGGCTCAACGGTGGCCCGCACTTCAAGCACAACGAGTCCTTCTCCTTCCAGATCGCCACCGACGACCAGGCCGAGACCGACCGGCTGTGGAACGCGGTGGTGGGCAACGGCGGCCAGGAGAGCGCATGCGGCTGGTGCAAGGACCGCTGGGGCGTGTCGTGGCAGATCACCCCGCGCGTGCTGACCACCGCCATGGCCGACCCCGACCGCGCAGCGGCCAAGCGGGTGTTCGAGGCGATGATGACCATGCGCAAGATCGACATCGCCACCATCGAAAAGGCATGGCGGGCCAAGTAGCCGCCGCAGATGGACCGAACCACGGGTCTGCCATCGCGGGCACGAACCCGCAACCACCGGGTTCTGTTTCGCCATGGCGAGCCCGGAGCGCCAGCGCCCTCCACCCCTAGGCAACGGCGGGTTCGCGCAGCGCGGGCTTGCTCCGCCCGGCCGTCATGGCCGTGCCCATCGATGCCGACACGATGAGACCGATGGCGAGCCACTGATTGAAGCTGAGATGCTCGCCCAGCAGGCCCATGGCCAGCACGGCGGCCACGGCGGGCTCCATGCTGATCATGATGCCGAAGGCCTCCTTGGGCAGGCGCTTCAAGGCCATCATTTCCAGCGAGATCGGGATGGCGCTGGAGATGGCCGCCACGGCCAAGCCGACAAGCAGCACGGTGGGCGTGAGCAGCGCGGCGCCCGCATGCACCACGCCCACGGGCACCACCACCAGCGCGGCCACCAGCAGCCCCAGCGATACCGTGTGCCCCGCGCGCAGGTGGCCGGCGCGCTTGCCGAACACGATGTACAGCGCCCAGAACACGGCGGCAGCCAGCGCGTAGAAAACGCCCATCGGGTCGAGCGCGCTGCCGTTCAGGCCCAGCGGCAGCAGCATGCCCAGGCCTGCCATCGCCAGGGCCACCCACACGAAGTCCACCGCGCGGCGCGACGACCAGATGGCGACCGCCAGCGGCCCCGAAAACTCGATGGCCACGGCCAGGCCGAACGGCAGCGTGCGCAGCGACATGTAGAACATCAGGTTCATGGCGCCCAGCGCGGCGCCGTAGCAGGCAATCGCCACGGCATCGGCGCGTGACAGACGCCAGCGCCAGGGGCGCCACAGCAGCAGCATCAGCACGGCCGACAGGCCCACGCGCACGGCGGTGGTGCCCTGCGCGCCCACCGCCGGAAACAGGATCTGCTTGGCCCACGACGTGCCGAACCCGAGGGCCGTGACGGAGCCCAGCACGGCCAGGAAGGGAATGAATCGTTGAAAGGGGGACGCGGTCATGGGTAAAAATATAGTTCGACCGCGGCGTGTTTTTGGCTCTGTTTCGAAGCCCTTCACGCAACTTTCGCTCACTCGCCCCTGCCCTGCACTGGAAGGCTGCCGACATGCCCACCACGCCCATTTCTGCCTCCGGCTCCGCCACCGCGCCCCTGCCGCACCCGGGCCTGGACCGCTTCGACCTGGCCATCCTCGACATCCTGCAGACGGACAACACCACGCCGCAGCGCCTGATCGCCAGGGCGGTCAATCTGTCGGCGCCCGCCGTGCAGCGGCGCATCAAGCGGCTGCAGGACAGCGGCGTGATCCGCGCCAACGTGGCCGTGATCGACCCGGTGAAGGTGGGCATGCCGCTGACCATCGTGCTCGAGATCCACCTGGAGAACGAGCGCCCCGACCGCACGGCCCCGCTGCGCGCGCGCATCGCCGCCGAAGACGCGGTGCAACAGTGCTACAGCGTGACCGGCGAGGCGGACTACCTGCTGGTGGTCAATGTGGCGTCGATGGCGGACTACGAGGCGCTGACGCGGCGGCTGTTCGACGGGGACGACAACGTGCGGCGCTTTCGCACGTCGGTGTCGCTGGGGTGTTTGAAAGCGGGGCTCAAGGTGCCGCTGGGAATGGGCATGCGCGAGGGTGTTGGGGCCTGAATGGCGACCCCGGCTGCAGGGGTGATGTTGGTGCTTGGCTCTGTCATCGTGGGTCTTTGGTCTTTGGTCTTTGGTTGAGGAGCTTGGGGGCGCAAGGGGTCCGAACGAAATGAGCCCCTCAATGACCCCACGGCCCAACGTCCTACGGCTGCCAGCGAATTCGGGCCCTAGCTGGATCGCCAGCTGGCGCCGACGATTTCCCATCAACATCACCGATGGGAACAACACATGAAAACGCCTGGTCTCCTTTGGTCCGTGCTCATTGGCGCGGTTGCCAGTGCCCGCTCGATGACACCGATGGCCACGCTGTCGGCAGCGAGGCTGCTGGGGCGCTCCACGCCCGGCAGGCTCGCATTGCTGGACCGCCCCTTGTTCAAGTATGGCGCTCTCGCCATGGGCGCCGGGGAACTGGCCGGCGACAAGATGAAGACAGCCCCCGACAGGACGGTGGCCCTGGGCCTGCTGGCGCGGACCATGAGCGCCGGCATCGCCGGTGCGGCCCTGGCCCCGCGCGGGCGTGAGCAAGCCGGAGCGCTGGCAGCGGTGGCCACCGCGGTGCCTCTGGCTTACGTCACCTTGAACGCCAGAAAAAGCGCCATGAAACGCATCGGCCAGACGCGCAGCGGCCTCATTGAAGACGCGTTGATCATCGCTGGCGGTATCGCCATCGTCGCACTGGCCGTCAGGCCCGGCAACCGCCGGTGAGCGCGCAGCCCGTCAGGGCACGGTGTAATCCGTGCAATCGGGCGCTGGGGTGTCGGGCACGTAAGTGCGGGCCTGCGGGGTGAAGCGATACAACCGCTGGTAGCTGCATCGGGGATCGGTCACGGTCACCAGGTCGCGCTGGCGAAGTGGCCGCGCCGCCAGCGAGTCTTTGGACCGCGACACGTGCCCCGGAAACGATGTCGCCTTGCTGCGATAGCGCAGCACCGGCCATCCTGCAGCGGATGCTTGCATCAGGGCGAGGCTCGCGTCGAAGCTGTATTCATCGTGGCAGGCCCCGGCACGCTGCTTCATGTGGCGCTCATTGAAACACGCCCGGATCGTCGCGCTGGAGCTCTGTGGAACACGCAGGACCTCGAACGGTAGTTGGTCGGGCACAAAGGCGATGAGATGCAGGGTGGTTGCACTGGCCCCACCGCCCGAATACATTGTGCGCTCCTCCATTTGCACACCCACAAGGATGCCGCCCTGGAAGCGGATGAGCTTGGGCCACAGCCGGGCATAAGCATCTGCGGATGGCAGCCCTGCTATCCGATAGAGCGTGTGCGCCGGATCGCCCTGACCGCCAGGCAACTGCAGGCTCACGTCCGTGCCATCGGCTGCGCCGTTGGGGCATGCCTGGCCTTCGCAGCCGGGCTCGGAGGGAGCGATTTCCACGCAGAGTGGGTCTGGCGTACAACCGACCGCGGCCCATCCTTCGGATGGGCTGATGACCAGCGTATCCGTGCGCGGTGGTGCGGCGAGGGAGGGGGCCGATGCCACGAGCGCAGCGGCTGCAAGGAGAATGAATTTGCGCATGATCAAAAGCTTAGCGGCCCCAACGCAGCGTTGACGTGAACGCAGCTTGGCGGGGGGGTCTGCGCAACGCAGGGATGGAAGGTTGGGACAGGGAGCGCATGCGCCTTGGCAAGCCATCGACCTGGGTTCGACGGCAAGGCGCCAAGCTTCTTCCCGGCACATCCGGTCTCACGCCAGACCCAACGCGTTGCGCATTTCTCTGCCCGTCAACCGCAGCCGCGGGCCACCGAGCAACTCGCACATGCGCGCACTGAGCGGCGCCTGCCCACCGTGCTGCGCAGCCAGCCGCACCACCGCTCCGCAGATGGCGTCGATCTCGGTCACGCGGCCCGCCTCGAGGTCGTCCCACATGGACGAGCGCGCCTTTTCGTCGATCTGCAGCATGCGCCGGGCCAGCCGCGTGAACAGCCAGTTGGGCAGGCGCAGCACATGGGGCAGCAGGCGCGGCGACACCGCGGTGACCTTGGCCGGGGAGATGCCGGCGCGCGCCATCGCCACCAGTGCCTCGGACTGCAGCGCGGCAAAGACGAAGCGGCAGTCGCGGTCGAGCAGCTCTTCGCGCAGCGGCAGGTTGGACAGCGCATTCACCGGGTTGTTGAGGTTGAGCAGCAGCTTGCCCCACTGCACCGACCGGATGTCGTACGGCAGCACGGTGGCCAGGCCCGCGGCGTTGAACCGGGGCGCCAGCCCTTCGGTGACCTCGTCGCGCTGCAGCTGCAGGTGCCCCGCCGTGGCGCGGTGCACATGGGCGCCGCGCAGCACCACGTTGTAGGGCACCATGCCGGCCAGCACTTTCAGGCCGGGGGCCAGCGCGGCCAGCCGGGCCACGTTGTCCACGCCGTTCTGCAGCGAGATGACGGGGGTGCCGGGCGGGCAGGCAGCAGCCAGCTCGCGCGCGGCGGCTTCGGTGGCGCCGCTCTTGACGCACAGCAGCACCACGCTCTGCGCGCGGGGCACCGCGTCGGCCAGGGTGGTGGCCATGCGCAGCGCGGTGGGCGGCACCTGCTGGTCGAGGCCGCCGAGGTCCGTCACCCGCAGGCCCTGCAGCGCGATGGGCTCCAGCGCGTGGGGACGGCCCACCAGGCATACCGTATGGCCCTGCGAAGCCAGCCGCCCGCCCACGTAGCAGCCGATGGCACCCGCGCCCAGAACGATGAAATTCATGTGATGACGATCCCGTTGAAGCCCTGAGGAAACGCACGGCAGGCCAGGCTCGCACGGCCCCCGTGCGACACGGCGGCCCGCAGCGTGCGCATTGTGCGGCGATGCAGGCGCGTGCCCTGGCACCCGGGCGACGCAGCAGCGCTACCGCTCTCCACCCAGCGCCACGCCGCACGCCAGAGTTTGATCTTTTTTGGCACCTTCCGCTGGATGGACAAGCGCAAGCAGCTACCAAAACTATAGCATCCACACAACGCACTGACCAGCGCCCCATGAGTGCTGCCTCCGTGCGGCGTCAGTGCGGGGCCAGTGCGGGGCCAGTGCCACGGGCATCTCACCCGGTCGGGCTTGCGCGCAGGCAGCCGTGCCCACGCGCGGGAGCCGCCTACGCCACGCCCGGCCACCGCACCGTGGCCCGCAGCCCGCCCAGCCGGGGCGATGCGTCCAGCGCGACCACGGCGCTGTGGGCCTGCGCAATGGCCTGCACGATGGCCAGGCCCAGGCCGCTGCCCGGTGCGCCGTCGCTGGTCTCGCGCACGAAGCGCTGCATCACGCGGGCGCGGTGTTCCTCGGCAATGCCGGGGCCGCTGTCTTCCACCGTCAATTCAACAGCCTGGCCGTCGGCCGCACGCCGGACCTGCAGGTCCACCCGGCCGCCCGCGGGCGTGTACTTGACGGCGTTGTCGAGCAGGTTGCGCACCAGCATGCGCAGCGCCTCGGCGTTGCCGGGTACGGTGGCCGCATCGGAGTCGAGCAGGCCCAGGTCGATGGACCGCGCCTGCGCCGCCGGGGCCACGTCGGCCAGCGCCAGCTGCGCCACGGCCTGCAGGTCCACCGGCTCGGTGTGTGCGCCGGGAGCCGCCGCACCCGCCTCCTGGCGGGCCAGAGTCAACAATTGCTCCACCAGCCGCGTGGCGCGATCGATGCCCGAGGACAGGCGCTCGATGGCGGCGGCCCGCGCAGCGTCGTCGCCCGCGCGCTGCAGGCCCTGCAGTTGCAGGCGCAGCGCGGCCAACGGGGACCGCAGCTCGTGCGCGGCGTCGGCCACGAAGTGCTGCTGCGCGTCGAACGCGCGCTGCACGCGCTCGAACAGCAGGTTGAGCTCGCTCACCAGGGGCTGTACCTCGTCGGGCAACTGCGCGTCGCTGACGGGCGAGAGGTCGTCGGCCTGGCGCTGGGCCAGTTGGCGGCGCACGCGCTCCACCGGCGCGAGCGACCGGCTCACGCCCCACCACACGGCCAGCACCAAGAGCGGCGCCATGAAGGCCAGCGGCGCCAGCGTGCGCAGCGCCAGGGCGCGCGCCATGCCCCGGCGGGCCGCCATGTTCTGCGCCACCTGGATGACCTGCGAGCGCGTCTGCATCGAGAACACCCGGTAGGTGCCGCCCCGTGCCTGCACGTCGGTGAAGCCCAGCACCGCGATCTGCGGCAGCGCCGCGCCCACGGCGGATTCGAAGATGCGCAGGCCTTCGTTGGTCCACACCTGCACGATGAATTCGTGGTTCTCGTCCTCCGGGTCCAGCCCCGGGCCCAGGCCTTGCGCGTCCACCGGCAGGCCCGAGCGCAGCGCCAGCGCGGTCTGCTGCATGTGGTAGTCGAACAGCGTGTCGGCCTCGGCCAGCGCGCCCCGGTAGGCCAGCGCGCCCTGCACGGCGCCGGCCAGCACGATGGCGGCCAGGATGAAGATCAAGAGCCGCGTGCGCAGCGAGCGCGGCAGCACCGCGCGCACGGCTTGCAGGGCTGGGGTGATTTTTTCCATCATGCCTTGGGCACCAGGTAGCCCACGCCGCGCACATTCAGCAGCACCTCGGCGCCCAGCTTCTTGCGCAGCCCGTGGATGTACACCTCGACCGCGTTGCTGCTGACTTCGTCGCCCCAGCCGTAGAGCTTGTCTTCGAGCTGCTGGCGCGACAGCACCATGCCCGGCCGCGCGATCAGCGGCTCGAGCACCGCCCATTCACGCGCCGAGAGCACGACCGGCACGCCCTGCACCGAGGCCTCGCGCGTGGCGGGGTTGATGCACACGCCCTTGTGTTCGTACACCGGCTCGGCCCGGCCGGCGGCACGGCGCAGCAGGGCACGGATGCGGGCGAGCAGTTCGTCCAGGTCATAGGGCTTGAGCACGTAGTCGTCGGCGCCGGCGTCGAGCCCTTCGATGCGTTGCGTGACCGAGTCGCGGGCTGTAGCCACCAGCACCGGGGTGCGGTCCTTGCGCGTGCGCAGGTCGCGCAGCACCGAGAGCCCGTCGCGCTGGGGCAGGCCCAGGTCGAGCAGCACGAGGTCGTAGGCCTGCGTGCGCAGGGCGGTGTCGGCCGCGTTGCCGTCGCGGGCCCAGTCGACCGCGTAGTTCTCGGCGCGCAGCAGGTCCTGCACGGCTTCGCCGATCATGGTGTCGTCTTCTACGAGGAGCAGTCGCATGGTGGGGCGAGCATAGCGAATGGCGGGAGTGGGGTTGCGCCCTGGCTTCGACAGGCTCAGCCCGAACGGGTGGGGGCGCTAAGGGGTTGGGGCGCTACGGGTGGAGCCTAGGAGCATGTATTGCATGCCGGGCAGTTAATCCCCAATCCGTTCACACTGAGCTTGTCGAAGTGCCGCCACGGTCGGTGACCTTGCTTCGACAGGCTCAGCCCGAACGGGTAGGGTCGGGCTGAGGTGTGGAGGTTGGGGCACCCCGCCCCGCTCCTCCCACCCCACCCACCTCACCCCCATCCCCCCATCAGCCCATCAGCCCAAACGCACCGGCACAAAGATCTTGTTGCCGTCGCGCTCGATGAGCAGCGCCACCGACTTGCCGGCCTTGGCCATCGCCGTGCGCACCTGGTCGATGTTCTTGGCCGGTGCGCCGTTGATGGCCAGCAGCACGTCGCCGGGCTGCACGCCCGCGGCGGCAGCGGGGCCGCGGGCCTGCTCGATCACGAGGCCCTCGCTCACGCCCACCTCGCGGCGTTCGTCAGCATCGAGGGGGCGAAGCGACAGGCCCAGCTGCGCCTTGCCCACGGCTTCTTCGGCGCGCGCCTGCTTGCTGCCCGCCTTGTCGCTGGCGTCGCCCAGGGTGGCGGTCAGCTCCACCGGCTGGCCGCGGCGCCACACCGACAGCTTGGCCTGCTGGCCGGGCTGGGCCTGGCCCACCCACGCGGGCAGGTCGCCCGAGGCGACGATGGCATGGCCGTCCACCTGGCGGATCACGTCGCCGGGCTGCAGGCCCGCCTTCTCGGCGGGGCTGCCCTTGCTCACGCTGGCCACCAGTGCGCCTTCGGGCTTGTCGAGCTGGAAGGATTCGGCAAACGCCTGGTTCACCTCCTGCACTGCCACGCCGAGCTGCGCATGGCGCACCTTGCCGGTGGCGACGATCTGGTCCTTGATCCTGGCGGCCAGCTCGATGGGGATCGCGAACGACACGCCCTGGTAGCCGCCCGAGCGGCTGTAGATCTGCGAGTTGATGCCCACGACCTCGCCGCGCGCATTGAACAGCGGCCCGCCCGAGTTGCCGGGGTTCACCGCCACGTCGGTCTGGATGAAGGGCACCAGGCTGTCGTCGGGCAGCGAGCGGCCCTTGGCGCTGACCACACCGGCGGTCACGCTGTTCTCGAAGCCGAAGGGCGAGCCGATGGCCAGCACCCATTCGCCCACCTGCAGGTCGCGCGTGCTGCCCAGGCGCACCACGGGCAGGTCCTTGGCGTCGATCTTGAGCACGGCCACATCGGTCTTGGGGTCCGAGCCCAGCACCTTGGCGCGGAACTCGCGCCGGTCGGTGAGCTTGACGGTGACGTCGCTCGCGCCCTTGACCACGTGCGCGTTGGTCAGCACCAGCCCGTCGGGACTGACGATGAAGCCCGAGCCCAGGCCGTGGGTGGGCACGTTGGGCCGGCCCTGCGCGCCCGCGCCGGGCATGCCGAACTGGCGGAAGAATTCGTAGAACGGATCGTTCGGATCGATCTGAGGGCCCCGGCCCTGGCGGGCGGTGGGCTGGCTTTCGTCGTCGTCATCGTCATCGTTGGCCATGGCGGCCTTGGTGCTGCCGGTGACGCTGATGTTGACCACCGCCGCGCCATTTTGCGCCGTGATCTGCGCAAAGCTGGGCAGTGCGCCGCCCGAGGGTGCCGCAGGGGTCTGCGCCACGATGGGGGTAGCCGGCGTGACCGCGCGGGCCTGGTGGCCGCTGATCAGCCCGGCGCCGGTGGCGCCCAGAGCGCCCGCGGCCACCAGGGCCAGAATCAGGCGGCGGGGAGTGGATGCAAGCGTGTTGCTCATGGTGTCTGCCTTTTCAATCAGGGTTGCGATGGAAGGCAGTGTGGGCAGCGACACTTAGACGAAACTTAGGCTGCGGGATGTGCATGTGGGTGCATTTGGAGCATTCTTTTCCCGCCCAAGGGCCTTCGATACTGGCGCGACCCCAGGCCAGTGCCACCGTGCAAGGGCCGCCATGCTGCGTATGCGGCGCTGCGCTTGCGTGCACCGGTGGCGTCCCCCTCCCTAGCGCAAAGCGCGTAGAGAGAGGGGGAAGGCGCGTAGCGCCTCAGGGGGTGCACTCTACAAAAACATGCCGCCCGAGGCCTCGATGCGCTGCGCATTCACCCAGCGCGTGGCGGGCTGCAGCAGGGCTGCGACCAGCGGGCCGATGTCCTCCGCCACGCCCACGCGGCCCAGCGCGGTCTGGCCGGCGACAAAGGCGTTGAGCTGTGCGTTGTCGCGCACGGCGCCGCCGCCAAAATCCGTCTCGATGGCACCCGGGGCCACGACGTTCACGGCGATGCCGCGCGGGCCCAGCTCCTTGGCCAGGTAGCGGCTGAGCACCTCGATGGCGCCCTTCATCGCCGCATAGGCCGCATAGCCGGGCAAGGCGAAGCGGGCCAGGCCCGACGACAAGTTCAGGATGCGGCCGCCGTCGTTCATCAGCGGCAGCAGGCGCTGCGTGAGAAAGAACACGCCCTTGAGGTGCACGTTGACCAGCGCATCGAACTGCGCCTCGGTGGTCTCGGCAAACGCTGCGTGCACGCCCATGCCGGCGTTGTTGACCAGGAAGTCGATGCGCTCGCGCTCCCAGCCGGACTGCAGGGCCTGCGACAGCTGGCCGGCAAACGCCTCGAAGCTGCCGACGTCGCCCACATCCAGCGGCAGTGCCACGGCGCGCCGGCCCAGGGCCTCGATCTCGGCCACCACGGCCTGGGCTTCGGCGGCCTGCTGGCGGTAGGTCAGCACCACGTCGATGCCGCTCTTCGCAGCCGCCAGCGCGGCGCTGCGGCCCAGGCCCCGGCTGCCGCCGGTGACGAGGACGATGGGGGTGGAGGAAGACGATGAAGTGTGTGCCGGTGCGGTCATGAGAAGGTCCTCGGGTAGGGGTGGGGTGCCTGCCACGGGGTGCAGCGGGCATGAAGCGAACTTTATTGATTCCCCACGGATACATAAACCAGGCAAAATTGAATTGATTGTTCAAAAATAAATAGCCAATGAACCCCTTTGACCGCATGCAGATTTTTGCCCGCGTCGCCGAGCTGGCCAGCTTCACGCAGGCCGCGCAGGTGCTGGGCATCCCCAAGGCCAACGCCTCGCTGGCCGTGCAGCAACTGGAGGCGCAGCTGGGCACGCGCCTGCTGCACCGCACGACGCGCCGCGTGCAGCTGACGCAGGACGGGCAGGTCTACTACGAGCGCTGCAAGGACCTGCTGGCCGACGTGGAAGAGCTGCAAACCCTGTTCACCCACCCCGAGGGCGCCGACCCGCAGGGCCGGGTGCGCATCGACATGTCCACCGGCATCGCGCGCCAGTTGGTCCTGCCGCGCCTGCCCGAGCTGCTGCAGCGCCACGCCCTGCTGCAGGTGGAGCTGAGCAGCACCGACCGGCGCGTGGACCTGGTGCGCGAGGGTTTTGACTGCGTGATCCGCGTGGGCCCGGTGGCAGAGCCCGGCCTGGTGGCGCGCCCGCTGGGCGTGGTGCGCGTGGCCACCTGCGCCAGCCCCGGCTACCTGGCCAGCAAGGGCACGCCCCGCACGCTGGCCGACCTGGCGCAGCACGACCTGGTGCACTACGTGAGTACGCTGGGCACACGCTCGGCGGGCTTCGAGGTGCAGGACGGCGACAGCCCGCAGTTCCACCCCATGGACGGGCGCGTCACCGTGAACAGTGCCGAGGCCTACCTGGGCGCCTGCGCCGCCGGGCTGGGCCTGATCCAGGCGCCGCTGCTGGGCGTGCGCGAGCTGATCGACAAGGGGCTGCTGGTGGAAGTGCTGCAGGACCACCCTGCCCCGCCCATGCCCGTGACGCTGCTGTATGCCCACCGGCGCCACCTGCCCCAGCGCGTGCGGGTGGTGATGGACTGGCTGGCGGCGGTGGTGCAGGAGCACCTGCAGCGCGAGGCGGCCGCAGCAGCCCAGCAGGCATAGCTATCAATTCAATAGCTGACAGCGCTTGCCAGACAAGCGGTAGAGGCCTGAAAAGCTTGAAAACCCATGAAGGCAAGCGGACGCATCAGCCTGTGAACCGGTAGACGATGGCCCCGCGCACCAGCTCGCCCGGCTGCCACCAGCGCGCGCCGAAGCCGAGGTGGTTGGGCGCGTCGGGGTACTCCATGGGCTCCAGGCAAATGCCGTCGCCGGGCTGCCACAGCCAGGGCGTGCCGGGCGCGCCGATGGCGCTGCGCCCGCTGTCACGCATCGGGTCGGCCTTGAGGCCGTGGCCGGCATACACCTGCACGCCCGGAGCAGTGGTCCACACCTGCATTGCGCGCCCGCTGGCAGGGTCGCTGAGCAGGGCTGCGGGCCGCAGGCCCCCCGGCGTGATCGGCGAGGCCAGCGCGGGTGCTTGCAGAGCCCAGGCGGGCAGCGCGGCGCCGGGAGCGTCGCCCCAGGCCAGGTAGTGGTCCAGCCCGCCTGCGCGCGCCAGTTGCCCGTGCGGGTGCGCCACGGCATCGCCCACACGGCGGGGCGCACGAAAGTCGAACGGCGTGCCCTGCACCGGCTCCACCGTGCCGACGGGGCACACATCCGCCGCCAGCGGCACATAGTAGCTGGCGGGCACCTGCAGCACATGGCCGTGCGTGCTGCCCGCACCGGCCAGGTTGAAGAACGCATGGCCGGTGATGTTGACCACCGTGGGCGCATCGGCCACCTCGGCCGTCCAGGCCATGTGCAGCGCGTTGTCGGGTGCGATGGCCAGGTCCAGCGTCAGCCGCACGGTGCCGGGCACGCCGTCGTCCTGCGTGCGAAACACGTGTTGCAGGCGCAGTGCATCGGGCCGCGCCTCGGCCACCGTGAACACCTGGAACCGGCTGCCCAGCGGGCCGCCGTGGTGGTGGTGCGGACCGCTGTTGGTGGGCAGCTGCAGCGTGGTGCCATCGGGCAACTTCAGTTGTCCGTGGCGCAGCCGCCCGGCCCAGCGGCCGATGATGGCGCCCATGGAGAGTTGCCCATCCAGGTAGCCCTGCAGGCTGTCGTAGCCCAGCGCCACGTCGGCCAGGCCGCCCTGCCCGTCCGGCACCGCCACCTGCACCAGGCGGGCGCCGTAGTTGCTGACCGCCACCTGCAGCCCGCCCGCGCCGCGCAGGGTGTACAGGTCGGTGGGTTGACCGTGGAGGGTGTGCGTGAACGCGTCGCGATGGAGGGTATGGGCCATGGGCAGCGAGTCTAGGGCTTGGCAGGGGGCGTGGCCGGCGTGGCCGCAGGCGCATCGCGCGTGACCAGCCAGATGCCGGCGCACACCAGCACCAGGGCCAGCAGGTTCTTCCACTCCAGCAGCGCCTCGCCCAGGAACAGCGCCGACAGCGCCGCGCCGAAGATCGGTACCGTGAAGTTGAACACCGTGATCTGGCTCACCCGGTTGTGCTTGAGCAAGATGCTCCACAGCGAGAACGCGGCCGACGACAGCAGCGCCAGGTACACCAGCAGCGCAGCCGAGCCCCAGGTAAAGCCCGTGAGCGAGCCGCCCAGCACCCCGCCGACGGCCAGCAGCGCCGCGCCGCCAATGCCCAGTTGCCAGCCGGTCAT
This sequence comes from Acidovorax sp. NPDC077693, assembly GCF_044542805.1. Taxonomy (NCBI): domain Bacteria; kingdom Pseudomonadati; phylum Pseudomonadota; class Betaproteobacteria; order Burkholderiales; family Comamonadaceae; genus Acidovorax; species Acidovorax sp. NPDC077693. The sequence continues at coordinate 75,359 of NZ_JBITVD010000002.1, forward strand.
GACCACCGAGTCCATGCGCTGCGACACCTGCTTGCCGTAGATGCTGGCCGCGGCCAGCACGAAGGCTGCGATCACCACGAAGCCTTCGCCCAGCAGCGTGAAGTCCATGTCCAGCGTGCCGCGCCCCAGGTTGACCACCATCACCCCCACAAAGCCCACCAGGCAGCCCCAGAGCTTGGCGTGACTCAGCCGGTCGTTGTGATAGACCCAGTGCGCCAGCAGCACGCTGAAGAAGGTGCCGGTGGCGTTCATGATCGAGCCCTTGACGCCCGTCGTGTAGGCCAGCCCCACGTAGAAGAACACGTACTGCAGCGTGGTCTGCGACAGGCCCAGCACCAGCAGCTGGCGCGCACTGCCCGCCCCCAGGTTCACGATGGACTTGCGCTGGCTCAGCGCCCAGGCCAGCAGGATGAGCCCCGCGCCCAGAAAGCGCCAGCCGGCGAACACCAGTTGCGATGGGATGTCGTCGCGCGCAATGCCGAACCAGGCGTAGCCGGTCTTGATGGCGGGGTAGGAACTGCCCCAGAGCAGGCAACACAGCAGCGCCAGCGCCACCACGACCTTGCGGTCGGAAAATCGGGTGTGAGGCATGGGATTCGTCTTTCTCTCTAGTGACACAGCCCGTGCAAGGACGGGCTGTGGGGATGGGGTTTCGGCAGATCGTGTCTCATGGATCTGTCTCGAAAAAAAACTTAAAACCCGTTCACGCTGAGCTTGTCGAAGCGCCGCGCAGGGCTTCGACAAGCTCAGCCCGACCGGGTATTTGGTGGGTTTGAAGGATGGAGGGGACGACCAAGTACGGTCCCTCAAAAAGCATGCTTCAGACCGGTCCTACGCACCCATTCGTAAATATCCACACCGTTCACGCCGAGCCCTTCGACGGGCTCAGGACAGGCCTGCCGAAGCGCAGTGCGAGGCTTCGACAGGCTCAGCCCGAACGGCTGTGGGTGAAGCACATTGCCATCCGATTCAAGTCACCGGCGCCGGATTGAACAGCACCAGCGCGTTGTGCAGCTTCCACTGCTCCGCCCATGTCTTCTTGCGGCCGCTGGCCACATCGAGCAGCAGGTGGAACATCTCCCAGCCCAGATCTTCGATGGTGGCCTCGCCGTCGGCGATCTTGCCGGCGTTGATGTCCATCAGGTCGTGCCAGCGGCGCGCCAGGTCGCTGCGCGTGGCCACCTTGACCACGGGGCATTCGGCCAGGCCGTAGGGCGTGCCCCGGCCGGTGGTGAACACATGCAGGTTCATGCCGGCGGCCAGCTGCAGCGTGCCGCAGATGAAATCGCTGGCGGGCGTGGCGGCGTACACCAGGCCGCGCTGGTCGCGGCGCAGTTTTTCGCCCGGGGCCAGCACGTGCGAGATGGGCGCGGTGCCGCTCTTGATGATGGAGCCCATGGCCTTCTCGGCGATGTTGGACAGGCCGCCCGCCTTGTTGCCCGGCGTGGTGTTGGCTGCGCGGTCCACGCGGCCGCGGTCCAGGTAGCGGTCGTACCAGCCCAGTTCGCGCACGATGGCTTCGGCCACCTCCGGCGTGGCGGCGCGGCTGGTGAGCTGCTCGACCGCGTCGCGCACCTCGGTGTTCTCACTGAACATCACCGCGGCGCCTGCGCGCACCAGCAGGTCGGCGCAAAAGCCCACAGCCGGGTTGGCGGTGACGCCCGAGAACGCGTCGCTGCCGCCACACTGCACGCCCAGCACCAGCTCGCTGGCCGGGATGGTCTCGCGGCGGCGGGCGTTCAGGCGCGCAAGGTGAGGCCTGGCGCTTTGCACGATGTCGTCGAGCATCGACATGAAGCCCACGTGGTGGTCGGCCTGCAGGCACACCGTCTCGGGGCCCAGGGCCGCATCGCGCTCGTCGGTGATGGGGAAGCTGCCCGGGGGCAGCAGGCGATCGGGCTGCAGTTTCTCGCAACCCAGGCTCACCACCATGATCTCGCCGCCGAAGTTGGGGTTCAGGCTGATGTGCTTGAGCGTGCGGATGGGGATGACCGCGTCGGGCGCGTCGATGGCCACGCCGCAGCCGTAGGTGTGTTCCAGGCCGATCACGTCGTCGACGCTCGGAAACAACGGCAGCAGCTCGGTCTTGATGCGGTGCACGGCCTGCGCGACCACGCCGGCAACGCACTGCACCGTGGTGGTGATCGCCAGGATGTTGCGCGTGCCCACCGAGCCGTCCGCGTTGCGGTAGCCCTCGAAGGTGTAGCCCGTCAACGGCTCCAGCACCGGGGGCTTCACCGTGGCCATGGGCAGGCCTTCCAGCGCACGGGCCGAGGGCATCTGCAGCAGCCGCTCGTGCACCCAGCTGCCGGCCGCGATGTCCTTGAGCGCATAGCCGATGGGCACGTTGTAGCGGCGCACCACGCCGCCTTCGGGGATGTCCGCCAGCGCCACTTTGTGGCCCTGGGGCACCTTGTAGCGCAGCGCGATGCCGGCGCCGGGCACGCCGGGCGGCAGCACGGTGCCGGCGGGCAGGCCACCGTCGTTGGCGACGATGGCGACGTTGTCTTCCGCATGCATGCGGATGGTGAGGGCTTCTCGCATCGGGTCTGTCACTTCTTTCACTTCTTGCTGGCGCTGCACAGCGTGCACAAAACATGCGCACTGCGCCGCCAGGGTCACCACCGGCAGCGCGCATGGCACTTCATCCACCATCACGCCGCACGGCTCAAATGCAGTCAGGGGGCAGGCTTGCAGCCACGCCCCCTGTGCTTCAGGTCAGATCACGTCGCTTCAGCCGCCTTTGAGCACCAGGTCCGGCAGCCACATCGAGAACTGCGGCACATAGGTCACCAGCATCAGCGCCACGATGAGCGCACCGTAGAACGGCCAGATGGTTTTCATCACCTCGCCCACCGAAACGCCCCCGATGGTGCACCCGATGAACTGCGTGGTGCCCACGGGCGGCGTGTTCAGGCCCAGCGCGCAGTTGATCAGCATCACGATGCCGAACTGCTCGGTGGACATGCCGAACTGCTGGCAGATGGGCAGGAAGATCGGCGTGCAGATGAGGATGGTCGCCGCCATGTCGAGGAACGTGCCCAGAACGAACAGGATGATGTTCACGCACAGGAAGATGACCCACGGCGACGAAGTCATGGACTTGAGCGCATCGCCCGTGAGTTCGGCCACGCCGTACAAACCGATGAGGTAGCCGAACATCGACGAGATGCCGATGAGCAGCAGCACCGTGCCGGTGGTCTTGACGGCCTTGGACGCGGCCTTGAGGAACTGCTCGCGGGTGAGGCGCTTGTAGACGAACACCGACAGGATCAGCGCCCACAGCACCGCGACCGACGCGGACTCGGTCGCCGTGAAGGCCCCCGACAGAATGCCCGCGATGATGATCACCACCACGGCCAGTCCCGGCAGCGATGCGCGGAACGAGATCCACACGATCTCCCAGCCGGGGAAGGTGCCCGCGGGGTAGCCGCGCTTGACGGCCACGAAGTACGCGGCCGCCAGGTTGCAGATGGTCAGCAGCAGGGCGGGCACGATGCCCGCGAGGATCAGCGCCGCGATGCTCACCTTGCCGCCGGCCGCCAGCGTGAAGATGATGAGGTTGTGCGACGTGGGCATGAGCGCGCCCACCAGCGATGCGTGGGTGGTCACGTTGACGGCGTAGTCGGCGTGGTAGCCCTCTTTCTTCATCTGCGGGATGAGCACGGCACCCATGGCAGACACGTCGGCCACGGGCGAACCCGAGACGCCGCCGAACAGCGTGCAGGCGAGCACGTTGCTCATGCCCAGGCCGCCGCGCACATGGCCCGCCACGCTCTTGGCGAAGTCCACGATCTTGTCGGCGATGCCGCCGTACATCATGATTTCGCCGGCGAAGATGAAGAACGGAATCGCCAGGAACGAGAACGGGTTCATGCCCGAAATCATCTGCTGGAACCCCACCGCCAGCGGCAGGCCTTCATACAGGATGGTGGCCAGCGACGACAGGCCGATGGAAAAGGCCACGGGCACGCCCAGCAGCAGCAGGAGCGTGAAGGTCACGCAGAGGATGGTCAACGCCATGGTGGTGGAATCTCGGTGGAAATCGGTGAGAAGACGGTGTGAGCGCGCAGGAACGGCCGCTCAATGCCAGGCGGGCTCGACCTCGACGCCGCGCAGGATGGCGATGATGTGCTCCAGCGAGAACATGGCCACCAGCACGCCGGCCATGGCGGGCGGCACGTACTTGAAGGCTTCGGAGATACCGAGCGTGGGGATCTTGTAAGGAGCCACCGATTCGGCCAGCACGCCGCAGTTCCAGGCCATGACGGCGCCGAACACCAGCACCAGCGCGTGGATCAGCAACTCGAGCTTGGTGCGCAGCCAGTCGGGCGCCAGAACCAGAAAGGATTCGAGACCGATGTGGCCGGCATCGCGCACGCCGACTGCCATGCCGAGCATGGTCACGTAGAGCACGAGCAGCACGGCGCCGCTCTCGGCCCAGGTGGGTGTGTCGTTGAACACGTAGCGGCCGATGACCTGGTAGAGCACGGCGCAAACCAGCAGGACGAGCCCTCCTACCCCGAGTTGAAGGCAGGTGCGCGCAATGAAAGCGCAGAGTCGCGTGTACATAGTGGACATTCAAAAACAACTGGAAGTGGACAGGCGGCGCACTGCTCTGTGTGCCACCTGCCCTGAAGACGCTGGCTTTTTCTTACTGCACCGCGTCGATGCGCTTGACCATGTCCTGGAGCTTGGGGTCCTTCAGGAACTTGTCGTACACCGGCTTCATCGCGTTCTTGAACGCGACCTTGTCGATCTCCACGATCTGTGCGCCGCCGGCCTTCACCGTGGCCAGGGACTTTTCTTCACGCTCGTCCCAGATCTTGCGCATGAAGCCCACCGATTCCTTGGCGGCAGCGCGGATGGCCTTTTGCTCGTCGGCGCTCAGCGTGTCCCACACGCGCTTGCTGAACAACAGGATCTCGGGCGCCATGGAGTGCTCGGTCTTGTTGAAGTACTTGGCCACTTCGAAGTGGCGCGAGCTTTCGTAGCTGGGATAGTTGTTTTCGGCAGCGTCCACCAGGCCGGTCTTGAGCGCGGTATAGACCTCGCCGAAGGGCATGGGGGTGGCATTGGCACCCATGGCTTCGAGCAGGGACACCCACAGGTCGCTCTGCTGCACGCGCACCTTCAGGCCCTTGACGTCGGCCAGGGTCTTGATGGGCTTCTTGACGGTGTAGATCGAGCGGGCGCCGGAGTCGTAGAACGCCAGGCCCACGAAGCCTTGCGATTCGCAGTCCTTCAGGATCTCGTCGCCGATGGCGCCGTCGAGCACCTTGCGCATGTGTTCTTTGTCGCGGAACAGGAAGGGCATGGTGGGCACCATGGTGGCGGGGCAGATGTTGTTCATGGGCGCGACGTTCACGCGCGTCATGGCGATCGCACCCAGCTTGGTCTGCTCGATGGTGTCCTTCTCGATGCCGAGCGACCCCTTGGCATACACCTTGATGCTGTGCTTGCCGCCCGTGGCCTTGGACAGCGTCTCGCCCATGTGGCGCACGGCCAGCACGGTGGGGTAGTCCTCGGGGTGGATGTCCGACGAGCGGAATTCCGTGGCCTGCGCGGCCAGGCTGCCGAACAGGACGCTGGCAGCCAGTGCGACGCGGCCAAACAGATGGGGGATTTTCATGGTTGTCTCCTGGGTTGAAATGTTGTGAATTGGGGGAGAGTTCCGGGGCCTGTTGTCCTCAGGCGCTCCGATAGGGTGTTTCCGGCAACCCCGCCACGCCGGGCCGGGTGGCAAAGATGGCGCCGCCCAGCGCCACGTCGTCGCCCTGGGGCTGCCCCGGGCGGATGGAGGCGATGAACAGCACGTCCAGCCCCGGGCCGCCGAAGCTGCACATCGAGGGCTTGCTGGTGGGCACGGCGATGGACCGGTCCAGGCGGCCGTCGGGCGTGAAGCGGTGCACCACGCCGGCGTCGTTGCCGCAGATCCAGTAGCAGCCGTCGGCATCCACCGCGCCGCCGTCGGGCCGGCCGGGCAGATCGCGCATGTCGACGAACAGCGAGCGCTCGCCCAGGGACCCATCGTCGTGCAATGGCAACTGCCAGATCTGCTGCACGCTCGGGTGGCTGTCGCTCAGGTACATGGTCTTGCCGTCGGGGCTGAAGCCCAGGCCGTTTTGCGTGACCAGGCCCTGCACCTGCGGTGCCGACAGGCCGCGCTCTCCATCCATGCGGTACAGGCTGCCCGCGGCCTGCGCCAGCGACATGTCGCGCACCATGGTGCCCGCCCAGAAGCGGCCCTGGCGGTCGCAGCGGCCGTCGTTGAAGCGCATGCCGGGCTGGGGGTGGTCCACGCCGGCCAGCAGCGTGGCGGCCAGCGTGCCGCCCACTTGGGGCTGCAGGTGAAAGACGCCCGTGTCCATGCCGGCGATCAGCCCGCCGGCTGCGTGCAGCGCGATGCAGGCAGGGCGCTCGGCGGTGTCCCAGCTTTGCAGGTGCTGGTCCGCATAGGTCCAGCGGTGCAGCTGGCGGCCTTCGATGTCCACCCACCAGAGCGCCTGCTCGGCAGCGCTCCACACCGGGCTTTCGCCCACCTGGTCGCGGTGGTCGGGCAGCAGCAGGTCCACGGACGGCGTCATCGGGGCGCTCATTCGAAAGGGCCGGTGCGCACGAAGGGGCCGCCCTGGTAGATCACGGCGGGGTCGGTCAGGTCGGGGTGGGGGTCGGCCGCCTCGACCTTGGCGCGGAAGGGCTCGGAGCTGTCCTGCGGGCGGTAGCCGATGTGGCGCGCCAGGGTGTTGTCCCACCAGGTGGTGGTGTTGTCGCCCATGCCGTAGATGGTGCTGTGGCCCACGACCGGCGCGGTCAGGCTGGCGACCACCAGGCGCTCCAGGTCGTCGTAGCTCATCCAGGTGGCCAGCATGCGGCGGTTGCGTGGCTCGGGGAACGAGGAGCCGATGCGCAGGCACACGGTCTCGATGCCGTAGCGGTCGAAATAAAAGCGCGAGAGGTCTTCGCCAAACGCCTTGGACAAGCCGTACAGGCCGTCCGGGCGGGCCGGGTCTGCCAGGCCCACGACTTCGTCCTGGCGATAGAAGCCGGTGACGTGGTTGGAGCTGGCGAACACCACGCGCTTGACGCCCTGCTTGCGCGCGGCTTCGTACAGGTTGTATGCGCCGACGATGTTGGCCTGCAGGATCAGGTCCCAGGGCTGTTCGGTGGACACGCCGCCCAGGTGGATCACGGCATCCACGCCTTCCAGCAGGCTGAGCACGGCGCCGGCATCTTCCAGCCGTGCGGGGCGCACTTCCTCGCCCTCGGCCTCTGCGCCCAGGTCCGCGATGTCCGACAGGCGCAGCGTGGTGCAATACGCCGGCAGCCGCGTGCGCAGCTCTTTGCCCAGCCCCCCGGCGGCGCCCGTCAGAAGCAAGCGTTGAAAACGGATCGGCGTCGGATGGCAAGGCATGGCGGTTACAAAGGCAGAGGTTCTTGGTACAGTGACAACACTCTTGCTATACGTCATCAGTTGTCGTACAACAAAGAAAGAGCAATGTACCGCTTCTGCCCCACGAGGCCACATAGGGATAACACCAAGAAATGAACACCGTTACCGAGCTTCGCCGCAAGCCCCGCACCCTGGCCCTGGAGCTGGTCGAATCCCTGGGCGACCGCATCCGCGACGGCCGCCTGGCCCTGGGCGACAAGCTGCCGACCGAAGCCGCGATCATGACGGAGTTCAGCGTGAGCCGCACCGTGGTGCGCGAGGCGATTTCCAAGCTCCAGGCCTCGGGCCTGGTGGAGACGCGCCACGGTATCGGCACCTTCGTGCTGGGGCTGGGCCAGGCGCCCGGCTTCAAGATCACGCCCGACCAGTTCAGCACGCTGCGCGACGTGATCGCCGTGCTGGAGCTGCGCATCGGCGTGGAGACCGAGGCGGCGGCCCTGGCCGCCCAGCGCCGCACCGACGCCAACCTCAAGGCCATGCGTGAAGCGCTGGACGCGGTGGCCGCCGCCGTGGAGGCCGGGCGCGACGCGGTGGCGTCGGACTTCCAGTTCCACCTGGAGATCGCACGCGCCACGCACAACAGCCACTTCGCGGAACTCATGGGCACGCTGGGCAGCATGATCATTCCTCGCGCGCGCCTGGACTCGGTGGACGGCGTGAGCAACGAGCGCAGCCAGTACCTGCGGCGCGTGAACGGCGAGCACGAAAGCATTTACGACGCCATCGTGGCGCAGGACCCGGACGCCGCCCGCGCCGCCATGCGCACCCACCTGGCCAACAGCCGTGAACGCCGCCGGCGCGCACAGGCCGAGGCCAGCTGAACGCCCCCGCTACTGGCAGGCCACAGTCTCGGCGCCTAAGTAGTTACCCTGGCAAAAGTATGCGCACATTGTTGTACGATGACATACAACATATTCTTTTGCCTGGGTGCGTCGTCCTTGGGCCGCCGCACCACCGCGGCGCTTGCGGCGCGGCGCCGGATCCAAGCGCCACGACGTCCGCAGCCCGGAGGGCTTGAAGACTTGTCGACCCCCATCCATCCACCTCACTCACTCCCACCACAGCCATGCATGCAAACCTGATTGGCGGCACCTGGACCGAAGGCGCCCGCAACTACCGCAACACCAACCCGTCGGACACGCGCGATGTGATCGGCGACTACGCCGTGGCCAGCCGCGAGCAGGCGCTGGAGGCCGTGTCGGCAGCCCACGCGGCCTTCCCGGCATGGAGCCTGTCCACGCCCCAGCAGCGCTTTGACATCCTGGACGCAGTGGGCAACGAGATCATCGCCCGCAAGGCCGAGCTCGGCGACCTGCTGGCCCGCGAAGAAGGCAAGACACTGCCCGAGGCGATCGGCGAAGTGGGCCGCGCGGCCGCCATCTTCAAGTTCTTCGCCGGCGAGGCGCTGCGCCCTGGCGGCGAGCTGGTGCCTTCGGTGCGCCCCGGCGTGGGCATCGAGATCACGCGCGAACCCCTGGGCGTGATCGGCATCATCACGCCGTGGAACTTCCCCATCGCCATCCCCGCCTGGAAGATCGCCCCGGCCCTGGCCTACGGCAACTGCGTGGTGTTCAAGCCCGCCGAAGTGGTGCCCGGCTCCGCCTGGGCGCTGGCCGACATCCTGCACCGCGCAGGCCTGCCGGCCGGCGTGTTCAACCTGGTGATGGGCCGCGGCTCGGACGTGGGCCAGGTGCTGCTGGAAGACGAGCGCATCGCGGGCGTGAGCTTCACCGGATCGGTGGGCACGGGCCAGCGCGTGGCCGCCGCCTGCGTGCCGCGCGGCGCCAAGGTGCAGCTGGAGATGGGCGGCAAGAACCCGTTCGTGGTGCTGGACGACGCCGACCTGGCCGTGGCCGTGGGCGCTGCCGTGAACAGCGGCTTCTTCTCCACCGGCCAGCGCTGCACCGCCAGCAGCCGCGTGATCGTGACCGAAGGCATCCATGACCGCTTCGTGGCCGCCATGATCGAGAAGATGAAGACCCTGAAGGTGGACGACGCCCGCAAGGCCGGCACCGACATCGGCCCCGTGGTGGACGACCGCCAGCTGGCGCAGGACCTGGAATCCATCGGCATCGGCCAGCAGGAAGGCGCCAAGCTCGCCTTCGGCGGCGAGGCCCTGGAGAAGAACGCGGACGGCGCGCCCGGCTTCTACCTGCGCCCCGCCCTGTTCACCGAGACCACGCCCGGCATGCGCATCAACCGCGAAGAAATCTTCGGCCCCGTGGTGAGCGTGCAGCGCGTGAAGAACTACGACGAAGCGCTGGCCCTGGCCAACGACACGCAGTTCGGCCTGGCCAGCGGCATCGCCACCACCAGCCTCAAGCACGCCACGCACTTCAAGCGCCACGCCCAAGCCGGCATGGTGATGGTGAACCTGCCCACGGCCGGCGTGGACTACCACGTGCCGTTCGGCGGCCGCAAGAGCAGCAGCTACGGCCCGCGCGAACAAGGCCGTTACGCCGCGGAGTTCTACACCACCGTGAAGACGGCCTACACCCAGGCCTGACCCGTCCGCACCGCGCCCGGCCGCCCACCCGTACGGGCTGGGCAGCCTGCCACCCGCAACCTCGCCACGGCGCGCCGCCATGGCGAGGTTTCTTTTTGGGCGGGTAGCGATGACAGCCCCAATCGTTACGCATTGCAACGGTGGGCCGTGGGCCCCGAATGCGCCGCGGGCCGCCCGTATGATCCTGCCCGGACCAGATTCACACAACCAACAGGCGAGGGGCGCGGGATCCGTATGGCATTCACGATGGAAGGCGTGGTGGCGCTGGCGCCCGACGACGCTTCGGCCAAGGCCGCCAAGGGCCTGGTCTCCCCCGCCAAGTGGCCCCTGCTGGGCGCCGACGACCACGCCGTCTGGGGCGAATGCCAGGGCAGCGGCTCCAAGCCCTACCAGACGCAGGTGGACCTGAACGGCCCCGCCTTCCGCTGCAGCTGCCCGAGCCGCAAATTTCCGTGCAAGCACGGCCTGGCGCTGCTCATGATCCAGGCGCAGAACCCCCAACTCTTTCAGGCCACGACACCGCCCGCGTGGGTGAGCGAATGGCTCGGCTCGCGCGCCGACAAGGCGCAGCAAAAGGAAGTGCGCCAGGCCGAGAAGGCCGCCGCCCCTGTGGACGAACAGGCGCAGGCCAAACGCGAAGCCCAGCGCTGGCAGCGCATGGAAACGGCGGGGCAGGAGCTGCAGCGCTGGCTGTGCGACCAGGTGAGCCGCGGGCTCGGGTCGCTGAACGCCGAGGTGCTGCAGACCTGGCAGACCATGGCCGCGCGCATGGTGGATGCGCAGGCCCCGGGCCTGGGCGTGCGCATCCGCGAAGCCGCCGCCGGCATCCGTGACGGCGAAGACTGGCCCGAGCGCACGCTGGCGCGCCTGGGCCTCATGCAGCTGGCCTGCGAAGCCCTGCAGCGCCGCGCCAGCCTGCCGCCGGCCCTGCAGGCCGAGCTGCGCGCCATGCTGGGCTGGCCGCACGACAAGGCCGAGGTGCTGGAGCACGGCGAGCGCGTGGACGACCACTGGACCGTGCTGGGCGTGGTGGCCCAGGACCGCGACGACAAGCTCACCGAACGCCGTGTATGGCTGCACGGCGCCCGCAGCCAGCGCCGGGCGCTGCTGTGGGACCACGCCTTCGGCGGCCGGGGCTTCGAGCAATCCTTCTTCGCCGGGACGGGTGTCAGCGCCACGCTGGCCTTCTTCCCCGGCACGGCGGGCCTGCGCGCGCAGGTGGTGGACCAGGCGGGCCCTCCGGCCGCCCCGCAGTGGCCCGATGCCGGCACCGCGCACGAATGGGACGGCGTGGCGCGCCGCATCGCCGCCAGCCCCTGGGTGTTCAGCCATCCGGTGGTGATGCACCACGCCGTACCGTTGCTGCGCGAAAGCCAACCGTACCTGCATGCCGACGGGCACCTGCTGCCCCTGGCCGTGGGCGACGCCGACCTGTGGACCCTGCTGGCCGCGACCGGCGGGCACGCGGTGCACCTGGCCTGCGAATGGGACGGCAGCAAACTGGTGCCGATGACCGCGTGGGACAGCGCACCGCCCCAACCCCGGGCCGAAGCCCCGGCGCCGTGGCCCCTTTGGCAAAGGAGTGCCGCATGAGCGCCGCATGGACCCCGCTGCTGGCCACCGCGATGGTGGGCACCGAGCGCCAGAGCAGCGCGCAGCCGCACTGGCCCGGCGCCATCGGCCAGTCCATCGACGACGCGATGGCGCAGGCGGCGGATGCACCCACGGCCCTGCTGCGCGCCTCGGGCATGCTCGCGGCCTGCAGCCTGGCGGGGCTGCAGGGCGTGCCCAGCCCCCTGCCCGCATCGGCCACCCAGGCAGAGCCCGACACCCTTCCCGCGCTGCAGGCCTGGCCTGACGGCCAGCTGCCGCACCTGATCACCTGGGCGCTGCAGGAGGGGCCGCCCCGGCTGCACCACCAGATCTGCTTGGCGCTGGCCGGGGCGGGGTACCGGCTGCCGCCGCGCCTGTTGCCCGCAGCCCTGGACCTGGGGCGCCGCTCCGTCGCGCTGCGGCCCGTGCTGGCGCCGGTGCTGGGCGAGCGGGGCCGGTGGCTGGCCAGCCAGCGCGAGGACTGGCGCTACGCCGTGGGCGTGAGCGCGTCGGCCCCCGAAGAAACGCGCTGGACCGACGGCAGCCTGGAACAGCGGCGCGCCTTCCTGGCCGCCGAGCGCGCCACGCAGCCCGAGCAGGCCCGCCAGCGGCTCGCGCAGGCGCTGGCCGAGCTGGGCGCCAAAGAGCGCGCCGACCTGGTGGGCGTGCTGGCCGACCAGCTCTCGCTGCAGGACGAGCCGCTGCTCGACGGCCTGCGCACCGACCGCAGCCGCGAGGTGCGCGCCAGCGCGCTGGAGTTGCTGCTGCGCCTGCCCGAGGCCGCCCATCCCCGGCGCGCTGCAGACCGCATGGCCCCGCTGATGCGCCACGAACGCGCGCTGCTGCGCAAGCGCTGGGTCATCGATGCGCCCGAGGCCGTGGGCGCCGACTGGAAAGCCGACAACCTGGACACGCCCCGCCCCCAGCACGAGGCGCTCGGCGAACGTGCCTGGTGGCTGTACCAGCTGGTGCGCCAGGTGCCGCTGGGCTGGTGGACCATGCACACCAGCCTGTCGGCCAGCGAGCTGATCGAGTGGGCCCGGGGCACCGACTGGGCGCAGTCGCTGCTGCGCGGCTGGCGCGACGTGCTGCTCGCAGCGCCGCAGACCGACTGGGCCCAGGCCTTCATCGACACCGGCGCTGCCCACCAGCTGCGCACCGACGTGGCGGCCATCCTGGCGCTGCTGCCCCGCGCCGCACGTGAAAAGATCTGGCAGCAGCGGCTGGACAAGGAGGGCGTGACGGTGCAGCTGTACACCCTTGCGCCGCAGATGCTGGCGGCCTGCCCGCCTGCGGACACCTTGTCGGCCCCGCTGTCCGCGGCGCTGGCAGACATCCTGCTGCAGCGGGCCCGCCAGGGCACGCTGAGGGACGACTACGGGCTGCGCTCGGACCTGGCGGAGCTGGCCTGCGCGCTGCACCCCGATGTATTGCCCGCGCTGGCCCAGTGGCCGCGCCATGCCGACGAGACCCCTTCCTTTGCCACCGTGGTGCATGACGTGATGCAGGTCATCGCCACACGCCGCGCCCTTCACCCCCTGTCCACGACACCCACCACCCACGCCACGCCATGAGCTCCACACCTTCTTCCGTCATGCGCCAGCACGCCGAGCACCAGTTCGCCGAAGAACTGGCGGAACTGAAAAAGCACGACCAGCGCCAGCGCCCGGACAACTGGGCGCTGTCGCCTTGGGCCGTTGTGCAGTACCTCATGGGCGCCACGCTCGCCAATGGCTTTCAGGTGAGCGCCAAGTACATCGGCAATGCGCGCCTGATGGAGGTCGCCGTGGCCACGCTGGCCACGGACCGGGGCCTGCTGCTGTACGGCGTGCCGGGCACGGCCAAGTCCTGGGTGTCCGAGCATTTGTCGGCCGCGATCAGCGGCGACTCCACCCTGCTCATCCAGGGCACGGCCGGCACCAGCGAAGAGCAGTTGCGCTACGGCTGGAACTACGCCCAACTGCTGGCCCATGGCCCGTCGGAAAAGGCCCTGGTGCCCAGCCCGCTGATGCAGGCCATGCGCGCGGGCAAGATCGCGCGCATCGAAGAGCTCACGCGCATCCCGGCCGACGTGCAGGACAGCCTCATCACCGTGCTGTCCGAAAAGACCCTGCCCATCCCGGAGCTGGGCAGCGAGGTGCAGGCCGTGCGTGGCTTCAGCATCATCGCCACCGCCAACAACCGTGACAAGGGCGTGAACGAGCTGTCGGCCGCGCTCAAGCGCCGCTTCAACACCGTGGTGCTGCCTGTGCCCGGCAACGAGAACGACGAGGTCGCCATCGTGGTCAAGCGCGTGGCCGAGATGGGCCGCGCGCTGCAGCTGCCCGCCGAGCCCCCGGCGCTGAAGGAAGTGCGGCGCATCGTGCAGATCTTCCGCGAGCTGCGCAACGGCAAGACCGAGGACGGCAAGACGCAGATCAAATCGCCCTCGTCCACGCTGTCCACCGCCGAGGCCATCTCGGTGATCAACAACGGCATGGCGCTGGCGGGGCATTTTGGCGACGGCACGCTGAGCCCGCTGGACGTGGCCTCGGGCCTGATCGGCGCCGTGGTCAAGGACCCGGTGCAGGACCAGGTGGTCTGGAACGAATACCTGGAAACCGTGGTGAAGGAACGCGCCGACTGGAAGGACCTGTACCGCGCCTTCCGCGAAATGGCATGACGCAGCCTCCTTGCGCCACCAGCGCCACGGGCACCGGACCGTTGCGCGCCGGTGCCGTGCACCGTGGACCACTGACATGAGCGAACCCCACTACTTCGGCGTGCGCCACCACGGCCCCGGCTGTGCGCGCAGCCTGGTGCGCGCGTTCGAGGCGCTGCGCCCCGACTGCGTGCTGATCGAAGGCCCCCCCGAGGGCGACGCGCTGCTGCCGCTGATGGTGCATGCCGACATGAAGCCGCCGGTGGCCCTGCTCAGCCACGCACCCGACGAAAAAGGCCTGGCGGTGTACCACCCCTTCGCCGTGTTCTCGCCGGAGTGGCAGGCCGCCCTGTGGGCGGTGCAGGCCCAGGTGCCGGTGCGCTTCATCGACCTGCCGGTGGCGCACAGCCTGGGCATCGAGAAAGCGCGTGCGGACGCTGAGAAGGCAGAGCAAGCCGACACGGCTGAACCAGCGGCCGAGAGCGACGCGGAAACCATGCACGCAGAGCCCGGCAAGGCAGGCGATCCTCTCGCCACAGACGCCACCGAAGAGCACGCAACAGCATCCACCCCCACCCACCCCGGCGACGCCGATGCCGACACAACGGACAGCCCCGCAACCGATGCGGACCTGGACCCGCGAGCCGACGCAGAGGGCGCACGCGGCGACCCGCTGACCTGGCTGGCACAGGCCGCAGGCTATGCCGACGGCGAAGCCTGGTGGAACCACATGGTCGAGGAACGCGGTGACGGCGAAGAGCTGTTTGCCGCCATCTCCGAAGCCATGCTGGCGCTGCGCAGCGAGTGGGGCGAGCGCCACCGCAGCCCCGAGGAAGCGCAGCGTGAAGCCCTGCGCGAGGCGCACATGCGCCAGTGCATCCGCGCGGCGCAGAAGGAAGGCTTCGAGCGCATCGCCGTGGTCTGCGGCGCCTGGCACCTGGGGGGCCTGCAGGCCAAGGCCACGGCCAAGGCGGACCAGGCGCTGCTCAAGGGCCTGCCCAAGGTCAAGGTGCAGAGCACCTGGGTGCCTTGGACCTACCGCCACCTGGCCCGCGCCAGCGGCTATGGCGCCGGCATCCACGCGCCCGGCTGGTACGAGCACCTGTGGACCAGCCACCAGAGCACGCAGCCGCGCGCCATCGGCTGGCTGGCCCGTGTGGCGCGGCTGATGCGCGAGCGCGACCTGGACTGCTCGTCCGCCCACCTGATCGAGGCCGCACGGCTGGCCGATTCCCTGGCCGCGCTGCGCGAGCGGCCCGCCCCGGGGCTGGAAGAGTTGCACGAGGCCAGCCGCACCGTGCTCACGCTGGGCGACGAGTCGGTGCTGCACTTCATCCACGATGCGCTGGTGGTGGGCGACCGCCTGGGCGCGGTGCCGCCCGATGTGCCCATGGTGCCGCTGCAGCGCGATGTGGAGCAGGCCCAGAAGAGCCTGCGCCTGAAGCCCGAGGCCACGCACAAGACGCTGGACCTGGACCTGCGCAACGCCAACGACCTGGCGCGCAGCCACCTGCTGCACCGCCTGAACCTGCTGGACGTGCCCTGGGGCACGCTGGCCCGCGTGGGGCGCTCGTCGCGCGGCACCTTCCACGAGGTATGGAACCTGCAGTGGCAGCCCGAGTTCGTGCTGCGCCTCATCGAGGCCAGCCAGTGGGGGCAGACGCTGGCGCAGGCCGCCACGGCGCGCGTGACCGACGAGTCCGCCCGCGCCGAGAGCCTGGGCGAGCTGTCGTCCCTGGTGGACCGCGTGCTGCTGGCCGACCTGGACACGGCCGTGGCCGCCGCCACGCGCGCGCTGGAAAACCGCGCGGCGCTCACCGGCGATGCGCTGCAGCTGCTGGCCGCGCTGCCGCCGCTGTCCAACGTTTTCCGCTACGGCAATGTGCGGCAGACCGACGCCACGCTGGTCAGCCATGTGCTGGACAGCCTCATCGTGCGCGCAGCCATCAGCCTGCCGCTGGCCTGCAGCGCCATCGACGACGACGCCGCCGACCAGCTGCGCGAAAAGCTCCTGGGCGCCCACGCGGCCATCGCACTGCGGCAGTCGCCTGAGCAGACCGAGCAGTGGCAGCGTGCGCTGGCCCAGGTGGCTCAGCAGCACCAGAGCGCGCACGAGCTGCTGCAGGGCGTGGCGGTGCGGCTGCTGCTCGACGATGGCGTCTGGTCGGCAGACCAGGTCGGACCCGCGCTGTCGCTGCACCTGTCGGCGGGCGCGGAGCCCGGCAAGGCGGCGGCGTGGCTGGATGGTTTTCTCAACCGCAATGCTGTGGTGCTGCTGCACGATGCCAACGTGTGGCAGCTGGTGGACCAGTGGCTCTCCAGCCTGAATGAAGAACACTTCGTGCGGGTGCTGCCGCTGGTGCGCCGCACGTTCTCGGCGTTCGGCCCGAGCGAGCGGCGCGACCTGGGGCAGCGAGCGAGCCAGGGCACGCGCACCGCCGCCGCACCGCTGGCCGCCCCCGCATGGGACGAAACCCGCGCGGCCCTGCCGCTGCCGCTGCTGCGCGAACTGATGGGACTGACGGCATGACGACAACCCCGAACCCCGCGCCGGCCGCCCACGCAACGCCATCGGCACCGGAACTTGAGGCGGACACCCAGCCCACCCCGCTCTCCCATGAAGAGCGCCTGCGCCGCTGGCGCCTGGTGCTGGGCAGCGAGGCGGCGCAAAGCTGCGGCCCCCTGACGGGCCCTGCGGTGGAGATCGACCAGGCCCTGGCCGCACTGTACGAGGCCGACGGCCCGGGCGGCCTGCAGTCGCGCGAGCGGCGCGGGGGCCGGGGCGCCTCGTCACCCAGCGTGGCGCGCTGGCTGGGCGACATCCGCAAGTACTTCCCCAGTTCGGTGGTGCAGGTGATGCAGCGCGATGCCATGGAGCGCCTGAACATGCGCGACATGCTGCTGCAGCCCGAGATGCTGGAGACCGTGCAGCCCGACGTGCACCTGGTGGCCAACCTGCTGGCGCTGTCGCACGTGATTCCGGCCGGCACCAAGGACACCGCGCGCATGGTGGTGCGCCGCGTGGTGGACGACCTGATGAAGCGGCTGGAGGACCCCATGCGCTCGGCCGTGAGCGGCGCGCTGGACCGCAGCCAGCGCAACCGCCGCCCGCGTCACTCGGAGATCGACTGGCAGCGCACCATCCGCGCCAACCTCAGGCACTGGCAGCCCGACTACCGCACCGTGGTGCCCGAGACGCTGATCGGCTACGGCCGCAAGGCCCGCCGCCCGCAGCGCGAGGTGGTGCTGTGCATCGACCAGAGCGGCTCCATGGCCAACTCGGTGGTGTACTCCAGCATCTTCGGTGCGGTGCTGGCCAGCCTGCCCGCCGTGTCCACGCAGCTCGTGGTGTTCGACACCGCCGTGGTGGACCTGACGGAAAAGCTCGACGACCCGGTGGACGTGCTGTTCGGCGTGCAATTGGGCGGCGGCACCGACATCAACGGCGCGGTGGCGTACTGCCAGTCCCTCATCAAGGAGCCGCGCAACAGCATCTTCGTGCTGATCTCCGATTTGTACGAAGGCGGCGTCGAGGCCAACCTGCTGCGCCGCGCCGCGGAGCTGGTGGACAGCGGCGTGCAGTTCATCACCCTGCTGGCGCTCAGCGATGAAGGCGCGCCCGCCTACGACCACGCGCTGGCGGCCAAGCTGGCCGCCCTGGGCGTGCCCTCGTTCGCGTGCACGCCCGACGCCTTCCCGCAGTTGATGGCGGCGGCCATCCGGCGCGACGACATCAACGCGTGGGCGGCGACCCAGGGCATGGTGACCAGCGCCAAGGCGCGGTAATGCTGATGATGATGAGGAGGTGGTGGCGGGCGCCAAAAAGAATTTGACGCCCCAAAGCTTCCCATCGAGCATGTCGCTCCACATTCAAGGAGGTCCAGCATGTCGTATGTACAGGGAACACCGCACACCAGTCTTGCCGCGCTTCGGAGCGCCCCGCCAGAGCACACCATTCCCCCAAAGTCCAAGGCGAGCATCGAAGAAAATTTCGAGGCGATCTTTGCCACACCGACGGAGTTGTTCACCTGCGCCGACATGGGCGGCATGGAGTCGCAATTGCTGGAGCTGGTCACCCGCAACGAGTCCGACTTCGTTTTCGGCAAGTCGAACAGCGCTGCGACCGGCAATGGCGACGTGACGCTCCAGGACGTGCAGGCGTACATCCGCGAAAAGAAGAACGAGCTGCGCGCCGAAGCGCTGCCCGTGCTCGTATCGAACGCCCTGGGGGGCGAGCTGCCCGCCAGCGAGGACTTCCAGGCCGCAGTGGTGGACACGCTGCGCAACGAATACGGCAAATCCGGCGATTTCGACAGTTCGTCGTTGAAGTGGCTGCTGGAGCTCAAGGGCGGCATCTTCACGCACGATGACGGGCCGGCGCTCGAGAGGCTGTGGGAATCCGGCGGCAAGTACGCTGCGAAGTTCGAAGTGCCTGAGGGGCATCTGGGCCTGCTGTCGGAAGACTTCGGGGACGAGCACATCGACGTCATCCTGGAGCCCCACCAGAACAAGCACCAGTCGCCCGAGATCACCGGCCTGGACCCGTATTCGGGCGGCCGGGGTACCGAATTCCCCGCCAGTTGCGGTCTGGCCTGGCACACCGCAAACACAGCCGCAGTGGTGCGCGATCAGGTCCGGCAGGCCGTGGCGGATGGTTCGGTCACGAAGGACGGCGCGGTGTTCTGCCCCACGAAGGATGCCATCGGCGGAATCATCTACGACACCAGCATCAGCTTCGACCAAGACACCGGCTCGTATGTGGCGAGCTACCACTGCAACCCGGTGTTGGAGAGCTACGACCCCGCCCGGTTTACAGGGCTCTGAGGCCGAACAGCGGGATTTTTATAGGCCCCAGAGCCCTCTACCGCTCATCCAGCAAGCGGTAGCAGCTATCATTTTGGGAGCATCAGACCTGCCAGGCGTGCTGGCACGTTCCAGCACGCGGCGCGGTATCATCGCGCCCCATGACCGCCACCCGACGAACCTTCTCTGCGCTGCGCCTGTGGGTGCTCGCATGGTTCGTGGCGTCGATGGGCATGGCCGTGGCGACCCCGTTCGTCAACCCGCAGACCATCGAAGTGATCTGCTCGGGCGCCGGCACCATCAAGCTTTTGGTGCAGACCGACGACGGCACGGTGGAGATGGCCGCCACCCCCATGGACTGCCCCCTGTGCGCCACGCCGGCTGCACCACCGCCGGCTGCGGTGGCCCTTCCGCTCCCCCACCACCCGCTGGCCCATGCGCTGCAGCCGGTGGAGGCCGCCCGCATTGCGGCGGCCACGGCAGCGCCGCTGCCGGCCCGCGGCCCGCCCGCACGCTCGTGAGCTGACACGCCTTCGCAGCGCCGCGTTCCTGGTGGGACGGCGCTGCATCCCTGTCCGTACCAACGCGCCAGCGCATCCTGTGGGGTGGGCTGCGCGGTTCATTCCGAGCGTTTCCATGTCCCGTACTTCCCCCCGCCGCACTGCGGCCACCCGCGCCTGCGCGCCCCGTTTCGCTGACAGCGCCTGCCTGCAGCCCGTGGGCCGCTCATTGACCCTGTCGCCCTCGCCCATCTGCAGCGGCGTCCTGGCCCTGCTGGCACTGGGCCCGCTGGCAGCAGCCCAGGCGCAAGACGCCACGCCAACACCCACACTGCAGAGCGTGACCGTGGCCGAGCCCGCTGCATCGGCTGGCGGCAAGCTGCAGCTCGACACCCCCACCGAGACCGGCAGCCGCCTGGGCCTCACGGCGCGCGAGACCCCGGCCGCCGTCACCGTGGTGGACCGCGCCACCATCGACGCGCGCGGCGCGCAGGACACGCAAGAGATCCTGCGGGGCATCCCGGGCGTCACCGCCCACAACGCACCGGGCTCGATGGCCGCCAACTACCGGGGCTTCACGGCCAACTCGGTGGCGCAGCTGTACAACGGCATCAACCCACAGTACGGCAGCGCCACGCGCGCGGTGGACAGCTGGATCTACGACCGGGTGGAGGCCATCGGCGGGGCGTCGAGCTTTCTGTTCGGCGCGGGCGGCGTGGGCGGCTCGATCAACTACATCACCAAGACGGCCGAGCGCAGCGACTTCGCCGAAGGCCAGGTGCGCCTGGGCTCCTACGGGCACAAGGAGGTGTCCGTGGGCCTGAACCGGCGCATCGCCGCAAGCACCGATGGCACCGGCCCGGCCCACTTCGCACGCATCGACCTGAACCACCGCGACGCCGGCAACTGGACCCACGGCACCCAATCCCAGGCCACGCAACTGGCTGCGTCGCTGCTGTCGGACCTGGGTGGCGGCTTCACCCACACGCTGGCCTACGAGTACCAGAAGGACCACGTGGACCGCCCCTACTGGGGCACGCCGGTGCTCAACCCCGCCGTGGGCGCGCTGCGCATCGACCGGGCCACGCGCTTTGCGAACTACAACAGCGCCGACGGCATGTACGGGCACCGCGTGCAGTGGCTGCGCTCGGTGTCGCAGTGGCGCGTGTCGGACGCACTGCAGTTCACGAATACGCTGTACGCGTACGACGCGCTGCGCGACTACCGCAACGTGGAGATCTACACCTTCAACGCGGCCAACACGGCCGTCGTGCGCACCTCGCCCTACCTGCAGCGCCACGACCAGCAACTGGTGGGCAACCGGCTGGAGGGCACCCACCAGGGCCAGCTCGCGCGCCGCCGAAGCGACTGGGCCTTTGGCCTCGACGTGAGCGTGAACAGGCAGACGCGCTTTCCGCTGGGCCCTTCGGTCACGGTGAGCACGGTCAACCCCTACCAGTTCTCGACCGAGAACTTCTTCGACATCCCCGGCATGTCGCCGGTACTGAGCGCCGACAAGGACAACAAGGCCACCACCACCGCGCTGTACCTGGAGAACCGCACGGCCGTGGTGCCGGGCGTGAACCTCGTCACCGCGCTGCGGCACGAGCGCATCGGGCTCGACCTGGTCAACCGCCGCGCCGTCACGGCCGCCGCGCCCGCCACGTTCAGCCGCAGCTACAGCCCCACCACCGGCCGCCTGGGCGTGGTGTGGGACATCGCGCCCGGCGCCAACCTGTATGCCCAGGCCTCCAACGCGGCCGACCCGCCGTCGGGCTCGCTGGCATCGGCCTCGTTCGCCGACGTGCGCAACAACAGCGAGCTGACCACCGGCCGCCAGGTCGAGGTGGGCAGCAAGTGGGACTTCTGGGACGGCAAGGGCAGCGCCACGGTGGCGGCCTTCGAGATCCGCCGCAAGAACATCGCCACGCAAGACACGGCCAACCCCAACCTCACGGTGCTGGTGGGCGAGCAATCGTCCAAAGGCATCGAGCTGGCGGCCGGCGTGCGCCCCAGCGCGCAGTGGCAGCTGCAAGGCAACCTGTCGCTCACCCGCGCACGGTACGAGCACTTCGTGCAGGGCGGCGTCTCGCGCGCGGGCAACGTGCCGGCCCTGGTGCCGCAGGCCGTGGCCAACCTGTGGGCGTCGTATGCCGTCACGCCCGCCATCACGGCCAGCGCCGGGGTGCGCCATGTGGGCAAGGTGTATGGCAACGCGGCCAACACCAAGTTCTGGCCGTCGTACACGCTGCTGGACCTGGGCCTGGCGTGGAAGGTCAGCCCCACCACCACCCTCACCGGCCGCATCCGCAACGCCACCGACCGCATCTACGCCGCCGAAACGCGCGACCAGGTGTACCTGGGCGCGCCCCGCACGCTGGACGTGACGCTGCACACCGCCTTCTGACGCAGGGAGCACCCACACATGCTGCATGCCAAGCGTTGGCTGTATCTGGTTCACCGGTGGCTGGGCGTGCTGCTGTGCGCCTTCTTCGCCATGTGGTTCGTCTCGGGCGTGGTCATGATGTACGTGGGCTACCCCAAGCTCACGCAGGCCGAGCGGCTGGCGCACCTGCCGCCGCTGCGCCCTGCCACGCAGGGGCCCGACCGCTTGCTGGAGCCTGCCGAGGCGCTGCAGCGCGCCGGCATCACCGGCCCGTTGCAGGACCTGCGGCTGGCCGTGGCGAGCGCTGGCCGCGCCGTGTACTTGGTGGTGCCGGCGACGGCGCAGGCATCGCCAACAGCCCCCGCGTCAAAGGCCGCATCCCCGCGCAGGCCGCCGGCCTCGGCTGTCATCGACGCCATCACCGGCGCCGTGCTGCAGCAGGTGGATGCACAGCACGCCGTCGCTTCTGCAAGCGCCTTTGCACAGGGCGCTGCGGGCACCATCCAGCACCTGGGCACGGTGGACGAAGATGCGTTCACCCACTCCCGCGCCCTGGACGTGCACCGCCCGCTGCACCGCCTGCACCTGGGCGACACGGCCGGCACCGTCGTCTACGTATCGGGCACCACCGGCGAGGTGGTGCGCGACGCCACGCTGCAGGAGCGCGTGTGGAACTACGCAGGCGCCTGGATCCACTGGCTGTACCCGCTGCGGGGCAACGTGTTCAACCCCTACTGGACGGACATCGTCAACTGGCTGTCCATCGCAGGCATCGTGCTGACAGTGACGGGCACCGTGGTGGGCGTGATGCGCTGGCGCTTTGCGGGCCGCTACAAGACCGGTGCACGCACGCCGTACCGCGGCTTCATGATGCGCTGGCACCATGTGTTCGGCCTGGTGTTTGCGCTGGTCACCTTCACCTGGATCTTCAGCGGCCTCATGTCCATGAACCCCTGGAAGATCTTCGACAGCGGCGCCGCCCCGCTGCGCACAGAGGCCATGCACGGCGGCCCCCTGGTGCTGCCCGTGCCCGCCGCCAGCGTGCCCGCGCTCTTGGCCGCCGCATCGCCCAACACCCGCGAGCTGCGCTGGACGCAGACCGCCGGCCACGCCCTGGTACAGGCACACAGCCCCACCGGCGCGCCCCTGGTACTGCACGCGGGCACAGGCGACCCCCACGCCTGGCAGCCCGGCGCACTGACCCACGCCGCCGCCCAACTGCTGCCCTACCCGGTAGTGCGCACCGACACCCTGCAGGCCTACGACCTGCACTACTACGACCGCGCCGCCCACACCATGACCGGCGGCGGCGACAAGCCACTGCCCGTGCTGCGCGTGGTGTTCGACGACCCACAGGCCACCTGGGTCCACATCGACCCGCACACCGGCGCGGTGCTGGGCCGCACCGATACCCACCGCCGCACCAGCCGCTGGCTGTTTGCGATGTTGCACAGTTGGGACTGGCTGCCCCTGCTGGAGCGCAGGCCCCTGTGGGATGTGGTGCTGATCGTGCTGAGCCTGGGCGGTGCGGTGATGAGCGTGACCGGGGTGGTGATCGGGTGGCGGAGGCTGGGGTTGAAGCTGCGGGTAAAGACATGACAGCGCACAAGCGCTGAACGCTGAACGATGGCTGGGCCTTTTTTTGCGAGAGACTTCGCGGAGGATTTCTGACGTACTCTCCTGGCCTGGTCTGCAATCCACGCCATCGCTGAACCACAGCCCCGCCTTTTTTGGAGACATCGAGTGACAAGCCCTTGGTACATCGCGCTGGC
Source organism: Acidovorax sp. NPDC077693 (assembly GCF_044542805.1). Lineage (NCBI taxonomy): Bacteria > Pseudomonadati > Pseudomonadota > Betaproteobacteria > Burkholderiales > Comamonadaceae > Acidovorax > Acidovorax sp. NPDC077693. The sequence continues at coordinate 99,013 of NZ_JBITVD010000002.1, forward strand.
TGCTGCAGCTGCATTTCACACTGCAGCGCACTCGGCGGATCGCCCACTGCCCGGTCCCATCCACCTCACCCAGGTGGTCGTCACCCACCCCGACCTGGCGGTGGCCCTGCAAGACCTGAAGACCAGCTTGTTCCGGGCTCGCACGCCCCTGGAATTCGACAACGGCACGTCTGCCAACAACTGCGCAGAATATTCAAACCTGGTGCTCACCAGTGCGCCGCAAGAGTCCGTGAACAACGCGAGCATCCAGTCCGAATATCTCGTGTGCGACGCGGTCAGCTATATCGCGAGTGGCCCGTTCACCGTGGAGCTAACCCCGCCGCGCGCGCGCACGGCCGGCCGTGCCCAGGCGCTGTTCGAGCGCCTGGATCTGCGCTCCTTTCCGTCATCGCTGCACAACCGCACGGATGAGCGAGCCCACACGCTGAAGACCTTGCTGGCCTCTGGCAAGGTGACGTCGACCGGCAGCACGCTGGAGGTCGACACCGGCGATCAGTTCTTCGCGCTTCAAGTGGTCGCAGTGGTGCGACGGCCCGCCACGAAGGGGGCGGCAAAACCTCGCCCTGTCGAATGGATCGTCTGGGTGACGGATGAAAGGAAAGACGGCAACTACCGGTCGTACAGCACCTTGATCGTGCACCCGCCGAGCCTATCGTCCGCGGGGCTCTACACCGGCGCCGTCTATCCGCGGCCCTAGGCCCTCAGGCCGGCCGGGCGCACACCGCCTGCGTCAGCGTCAGCTTCTGCTGCGCAGCGTGCGGCTCAGCAGGATCACCGGCACCAGCCCCACCGCCACCAGCGCCAGCGACGGCAGCGCCGCCTCGCCCAGGCGCTCGTCGCGCGCCAGCTGGTAGGCCACCACGGCCAGCGTGTCGCTGTTGAAGGGCCGCAGCACCATGGTGGCGGGCAGCTCCTTCATCACGTCCACGAACACCAGCAGCGCCGCCGCGGCGGTGGAGCGCTTGAGCAACGGCCAGTGCACCCGCGCCAACAGCCGCGCGCTGCCCGCGCCCAGCATGCGGGCCGAGGCATCGAGGTTGGGGGGGATGCGCGCATAGCCGCTTTGCATCGACTGCAGTGCCACCGCGCAAAAGCGCACCAGGTACGCCCAGACGATGCCGAACGCCGTGGCCGTGACCAGCGCGCCCACGCCCCACTGCGGCACGGCGGCCTGCAGCCAGCCCACGGGCAGCAGCAGGCCCACCACGATCACCGCGCCCGGCACGGCGTAGCCCACGCTGGCCAGTTGCACCACGCCGCGGGTGATGCGGTCGGGCTGGCGGCGCAGCGCAAACGCCAGGCCCAGCGCCACGACCACGGCCAGGCCGGCGGTGATGCCGCCCAGGCGCACGCTGTTCCAGGCCCAGCCCACGAAGCGCTCCCACGGCAGCACCGACCAGTCGGCTGCCAGCGGGCGCAGCATGAAGAACACCGGCGCCACGAAGCCCATGACGACCGGGACCAGGCAGATGGCCCAGGCGGCCGCGCAGCGCGCACCGCGCAGCCGCACGGGCTGCGCCTCGGCCGAGCCCGCGCGGCCACCACCGGCCGCAAAGCGCATGCGCTTTTGCGCGCGGTGCTCCATGTGCAGCAGCAGCAGCACCAGCACCAGCAGGATGGTGGCCAGCTGCGCGGCGGCCAGCCGGTTGTCCATGGACAGCCAGGCCTTGTAGATGCCGGTGGTGAAGGTCTGGATGCCGAAATAGCTGGTGACCCCGAAGTCGGCCAGCGTCTCCATGAGCACCAGCGCCACCCCGGCCGCCACGGCGGGGCGCGCCAGCGGCAGGGCCACGGTGCGGATGCGGCGGGACAGCGGCGCGCCCAGCAGCCGCGCGGCTTCCATGAGGTGCGCTGCGCGCTCGCCCAGCGCGGTGCGGGCCAGCAGGTAGACGTACGGGTACAGCGAGAAGATAAACACCCAGACCGCGCCACCCAGGCTGCGCACTTCGGGCAGCAGGCGGCCTTCCAGGCCGAAGGTGTTGCGCAGCCCCACCTGCAGCGGCCCGCTGAACTGCAAGAAGTCGGTGTACGCATACGCGGTGACATACGCCGGCATGGCCAGCGGCAGCAGCAGCAGCCATTCGAACGTGCGCCGGCCCGGAAAGTCGAACAGCGTCACCATCGCCGCCGTGCCCGTGCCGACGATGGCCGCCCCCACGGCCACCAGCAGGCTGAGCCACAGCGTGGTCCACACATAGCCGGGCAGCACGGTGGACGCCATCTCGCGCAGGATGCTGCCCGCCTGCGCGTCGCCCTGGCCGAACGGCAGCCACGATGCCAGCACCGCCAGCACGGGCAGCGACAGGAAACCGGCAAACAGGATCAGCGGGATGGAGCGAAGGGCGAAGGAGATGCGGCGCAAGGCAGGGGGCTCGGCGAAGGAGTCAGGGAATCAGGGACCAGGGACCAGGGACCAGGGACCAGGGACCAGGGACCAGGGACGCACGCCCGGCGTGGCGGGGCCAGGCATGGTTCGGGAATGCAAATGCGAATTTTAAGCATTCGTGCGTACGCCTAGAATTGGGGCATGTTTCTTGAGGTCTCCCAACTCGACGTGCGCTATGCCGGCCGCGCGCAGGCCGCCGTGCAAGGCGTCACTCTCAGCCTCAATGCAGGCGATATCGGCGTGCTGATCGGCCCGTCGGGCTGCGGCAAGACCACGCTGCTGCGCGCGGTGGCGGGGCTGGAGCCCGTGGCCGGCGGCCAGATCCGCCTGACCCAGCAGGTGGTGAGCAGCGCCACCGTGAGCGTGCCGCCCGAAGAGCGGCGCATCGGCATGGTGTTCCAGGACTACGCGCTGTTCCCGCATCTGTCCGTGGGCCGCAACGTGGCGTTCGGCATCCACCGGTTGTCCAAGGCCGAGCAGGCTGCGCGCGTGGCCGAGGTGCTGGAGCTGGTGGGCCTGGCAGGCAGCGAGAACCGCTTTCCGCACGAACTGTCGGGCGGCCAGCAGCAGCGCGTGGCGCTGGCCCGGGCCCTGGCGCCGCGCCCCCAGCTCATGCTGCTGGACGAGCCGTTTTCCAACCTGGACGTGGACCTGCGCGAGCGGCTCGCGCACGAGGTGCGCGGCATCCTGAAGGCCGCGGGCGCCACGGCGCTGTTCGTGACGCACGACCAGCTCGAAGCCTTTGCCATCGGCGATGTGATCGGCGTGATGCACGAAGGCCATCTGCACCAGTGGGACGACGCATACACCCTGTACCACCGCCCTGCCACCCGCTTCGTGGCCGACTTCATCGGGCACGGCGTGTTCGCGCCCGCCACGCTGGTGCAGCGCGGTGACAACGTGATCGCGCAGACGCCGCTGGGCGAGCTGACCGACCTGGAGGAATGCCCGCTGCCCGGCAGCTACGCGGGCGGCGAGTGCGACGTGCTGCTGCGCGCTGACGACGTGGTGCACGACGACGCCGCCCCGGTGCAGGCGCAGATCCTGCGCAAGTCGTTCCGCGGGTCGGAGTTCTTGTACACGCTGCGCCTGGCCAGCGGCCACACCGTGCTGGCCCATGTGCCCAGCCACCACAACCATGCGCTGGGCGAGTGGATCGGCATTCGCGCGCAGGTGGACCATGTGGTGACCTTCCCGCGCGCATGATGGCCGGGATTTGATCCAAAACGGGCTCTACCGCTTGTATCATTTTTGATGAAACAGCGCTGCGATTTTCAGTCCAGAAAGCGTGCAGCGGTCTCGGGCGAAGGCACCATGCACACCTCTGACCGCCCCCAGATCCGGTAGCGGTTGCGCGCCACCCAGCGGTAGAGCGCATCGCGCAGCGGTGCGGGCACCAGCCACCCCACCCACGCCAGCCGCCACGGCCAGCCCAGCGCGTGCAACACGCGCAGGATGGCGGCGGTGTGCTGCCAGCTGCGAGCGCCGTCGATGACGAGCAGGGTCTGCAACGAGTCCACCCGCAGGCCGGCGTCGGCCAGCAGCTGCCGGCCCGTGGCCCCCTGCATGGACGCGAACCGGATGCGCCCGGCGCGGTCGTGCCGCAGGATGAATTGCACCCAGCCATTGCACAGCAGGCACTGCGCGTCGAATACCACGATCATGCGGACGCCTCCTGCCCGGCCGGCACGGCCGGCGCGATCGGCACGACCAGATGGCCGCGGTAGTGCACCACCCGCCCCACCCAGGGCACGGTGGCCTGCACATGAAAGTGCAGCGTGTCGCCCTGCCCCGTCTCCTCGGCCACGATCTGCGGGCGCAGCCATGCGGGGCACGGAACGCCCAGAAAGTGAAGGCTCTCCAGCCGCATGACCAGACGGCCCTGTGTCTCGACCAAGGTGAAGCCCAGGCGCGCCGCACCCAGGTGCTCGACCACCTGGCCGCCCGATGCGCGCAGCGTCGAGCGCATGGTGCGCGCGGGAAAGTGGCGGGTCCACACCTCGGCGAGCGGCGTGGCCTGAAGCTCGAAGACGATGCTGCCGCGCACCGATGCCTGCGGCGCCCCCAGCGCCCAGGCCAGCACACGGCCCATGGCGCCCGCGGGGGCCTCTACCGCGACCTGCCCTTCCAGCCGGTGCTGGCCCGACAGGCTGTGAAAACGCGCCAGCGCCGGTGCCAGGCGCGCGAAGGCCGGGCCCATGGCGCGCTGGTACATAGGCAAGGGGTGGGAGGGTGCGGACGTGTCGGGCATGGGCAAAGTGAGGGTATCAGTCTGGCGAAGACCGCCGTCGCCAACGGACGGCCGGACGGCCACGCTGCCGATGCCGACCAGTCTACCGACCCTGCCCGCGCCCCATGCTTCAAAGTCCGCATGCATACCGATGCATCGGCCACCCGCAGCGCATGCCACTGACGCGGCCAGAGCCAGTGCCCCCGCTCTAGGGCCGCCCCTGCCGAGGATGCGGATGCGGCGCTTAGCTGGCGTGCGCTGCGGGCGTGCCCCGCCCGAATCGCGCAGCGAATCGATAAAGGAAAAGGCGAGAGGAGAAGGCGCGCAGCGCTTCAGAGGGTGCTATTGCGCCTCAGGACTTGCCCTTGCGCTGCAGGCCTTCCAGGGCATTCAAGTCCACTTGCGACATGTAGCCCTGCAGTTCCTTCACGCCCACCTTGTCGCCTTCGAGGCTGACCACCAGGCCGTTCTTCAGGATGGCCTTGAACTCCGCATGGCTGCCGTCCTTCTGGTAGCGCGTGTGCAGCGTGCGGCCGCCTTCCTGCCAGGTCTTTTCGGCGCTGGACGGGTCTTCCTTCTCGCCCTGGGCCATGCCCATCGCCATCGCGGCCATCTGGCCCAGGCCGCCCACGTCCACGATCTCCAGGCGCACCTGCTTGTCGTCGCTGCCGTACTGCGCACGGGCCTGGCTGGTGGGCAGGCCCAGCGCTGCGCCGTCCTGCACGTCGAAACCCGTGCGGGGCAGGCCCGCCAGCTTCTCGGGCAGCGCGGCCTTGAGCGACTGCGCGGCCACCACCTGGCCGCCGCCCAGGGCGCCCGCAGCCGCCGCAGCCGCCTGTTGGCCCGCGGCAGCGATGGCGGCCGGGTCCTGGCTCTTTTGCGCTTCTTCCATCTTGCGCGCGGCCTCTTCCATCTTCTTGCCCGCGGCCTCCAGCCCGGCTGTATCGATGGACACCTTGCCGCCCGCGGTCTCCATGGTGATGGCAGAGCCTGCCGCACCCCCCATCAACGCCCCGCCACGCGGCATGAAGATCGAGCTGACCGCACCGATGATCACGCCCACCACGATCGCCGCCACGATGACCACCACGGTGTAGACCACCGATTTTTCGGGCAGGTTCTTCATCAGCACCGGCAGGCCGGTGTAGAGCAGGTAGATGGAATACAGCGAAGCCACCAGCATCAACACGGACAGCGACGGCAGCAGGCTGAAGATGCCGCCCAGCAGCGCGGCGGTGCTGGCGTACACCGCCACTTTCTGGGCCTGGATGGGGTTCTTCTGCCCGCCGAACGTGGGGGCCAGCGCATCGATGATGAGGCCCAGCACGAAAATGCCCACGAGGCTGAGCACGTACGACACCACCATGTTCGCCAGCCCGGCGAGAAACGGCACGCGGATGGTGACGCCGAACCCGCCGAACCCGATCAGCGACATACCGATGAACCCGCAGACCGCCGGAATGGCCGCCAGGATCATCGCGTAGCGGGTGAACAGCGTGGCGACGTCGGTGGACTCCGTGTCGATGGCGACCCAGGTCTCCTTGGGTTGCAAAAGAATGCTCTTGGCGCGTTCGATCAGGTTCATGGTGCCCTCCCGGCAGTGAAAGGCCTGCAGAAGGCTGCAGGCCGGCGAAAGATGCGGACGATACGGAAAAAACGCGTGGATGGGGCCGGTGTGTAGCAGCCCCCCGCGGCTATAACCGTGGAATATGCACGGTTTTGGGGAGCGAGGCCAGTGGCTGCTTTCGGGAAGGGTGCCCACTGTCGACTCAGGGCCCTGAGCCGCCGTTGGGGATCCCCTCCCAAAAGCAGTCATTGTTTCAAAACAGATTCATCGGGGCCCTAAGCACTAAGTCGGCGGAATCGGTTCAGTCTAAGAGGGCGCTATAAATGCAATCTCATCTTGCATTGCATCCGATCCTGGCCAGCCGAACTCAATCGTTATGACTCGTGACATGCCACGCCGTTATCTCAGCTCCGTCGAAGCACATGCTGCACTTCGCCGTGGTAAGGCCATCGAAGTGTTTCTCGGCGGGTGCTCGCGCTCAGACTGTCACGGCATTCGCTGGGTGCAGATTCGAGGTTTGCCAAATGGGTGCGAACTTCACCTTTATGAGACGGCGGACCTTGGGTCAGAAGACTACACGGACTTGTATGAGTTCGGTCCGTTAGACCCAGAACTTGAGCAGGACGAGGCAAATGAGGTGCTGACCTTTTCGAGCTTTGAAGAGTGCTTAAAAAAACTCGAAACTCGCTGGCCTGGCGCCCCATCGCGATTGACGAATGAGTTCGTGGTCCAGGACGAGTACGCCGACTATTTGCGGCGAGGTCGCGATGCATAACCTGCAGCTGAATAGTTGAGCGTCCGCTTTCACCTGCCACCACCGACTACTCCTGGCCGATCCCAGTCATCGGTTCAGGCCGCTTGTCCAAACCATTCAGCCGGTACTCCCGCGCAGCGCAGAAGAGTCAAAACACAACCCATTCAAGTCCCGAAATTCTCACCCCGTCTGCCGCAGCGTATCCACCGTATCGTGCAAATGCTGCGTCCACACGCGGCGGTCGCGCCCCTCGGGCTGCTGGATCTCGCCGTAGTGCACCACCGCTTCGATCGGCGGTGCGCTGAGCGTGCGCCAGATGGAGCCGACCAGGGTCTCATCGCCGATATAGCTGGGCGCAAAACTTGTTGCACCTGTCGCCTTGTCGGCGAAGCGCAGGCCCACCGGTTGCACCGGCGCCTGGGCGGCGACGGCGGCCTGGATGAGGTTGGCGTGGAAGGGCAGCATGTCGCGGCCATCGCCCGTGGTGCCTTCGGGGAACACGGCCAGCACCTCGCCGCGCCCAAGTGCGTCCTGCATGGACTTGACCATGCGCAGCGCGTCGCGGCGCGAGCTGCGCTCGATGTACAGGGTGCCGGCCGCGGTGGCCAGGGTGCCGATCAGCGGCCAACCCTGCACGTCGGACTTGGAGACGAAGCGGCAGTGCCGCCCGGCGTGCATCACCGGAATGTCGAGCCACGAGATGTGGTTGGCCACCAGCATCACCGGCCCCGCCACCGGCGGCTGGCCCACGACGCGCAGGCTGATGCCCAGCCGGGCCAGCAGCTGCAGCGACCACGCCTGCACATGCGCATGCTGCTGGTCCTCGGACAGTGCCGGAAAGCGCAGCGCCACGATCCACAGCCCCTTGGCAATGTGGCCCAGCAGACGCAGCAAGCGCCAGCCGGCGCGCAGATGCCTCATGCCAATGGTCCGTATCGATCCATCCGTACGGACCGGCCCTGCAGCGGTCGCCCAATCAGCATGCCCGGCACGCCAGGCACGCTCGGCATGAATGGCGCGGCCGACGCCCGTTCCACCATGGAACCGGCTTTCCCGGGCCAAGGGTGGCGTCCCCTTGGGTGCATGACGAGAAGCGGCACAGGGGGGCTACCGATCAAACGCGACTTGTCCGCCCACGAGCGTCATGCGCACGCGGCCCGGCAGCTCGTAGCCGGAGAACGGCGTGTGCTTGCCCTGGCTGCGCAGCGCGTTGCCCTGCACGACCCAGGCGGCGCCGGGGTCCAGGATGCACAGGTCGCCCACGCCGCCTTCCACGATCTGGCCCACGCTGGCCTGCAGCGTGCCCAGGGCAGAACCCAGCACGCGGGCGGGCTCAGAGGTGACCACGGCCAGCGCGCGCGAGAGCGGCACGCCGCTGTCCTGCGACCACTTGAGCGCCAGCGACAGCAGCAGCTCCAGGCCGGTGGCGCCGGGCTCGGCTTCGGCGAACGGCAGGGTCTTGGCGTCTTCGTCGACCGGGGTGTGATCGGACACCAGCGCATCGATGGTGCCGTCCAGCAGGGCGGCGTTCAGCGCATCACGGTCGCGCTGCTGGCGCAGCGGTGGCGACAGGCGCGCGCGGCTGTCGAAGAAGCCGATGTCCGCGTCGGTGAGGTGCAGCGAGTTGATGCTGACGTCGGCCGTGACCTTCAGGCCGTCGGCCTTGGCGCGGCGCAGCAATTCCACGCCGGCCGCGCTGCTGATGCGGCACAGGTGCACATGCGCGCCGGTGGTCTTGAGCAGTTCGAAGATGGTGTGCAGCGCGATCGTCTCGGCCGCCACGGGCACGCCCGAGAGGCCCAGGCGGGTGGCCAGCGGGCCGCTGGCGGCCACGCCCTTGCCCAGATGCATCTCCTGCGGGCGCAGCCACACGGTGTAGCCGTAGGTGGCCGCGTACTGCAGCGCGCGCTGCAGCACCTGCGTGCTGGCCAGCGGCACCTCGGCCTGGCCGAAGCCCACGCAGCCGGACTCGGTCAACTCGGCCATCTCGGTCAGCACTTCGCCCGCGAGGTTGCGGGTGAGCGCGCCCAGCGGGAACAGCCGCGACTGGTGCAGCTTCTCGGCGCGGAACTTGAGCATCTCCACCAGCCCCGGCTCGTCGAGCACGGGGTCGGTATCGGGCGGGCACACCAGGCTGGTCACACCCCCGGCCACGGCGGCGGCCATCTCGGATTCGAGCATGCCTTCGTGCTCGTAACCCGGCTCGCGCAAGCGCGCCGCCAGGTCCACCAACCCAGGCAGCACGATGCAGCCCGCCGCATCGATCACCCGGTTGGGCGCGAACTCGGGCGGCACGCGGTTCACCCCCACGATGCGGCCCGCCGCCAGCGCAATGTCACAGGTCTGGTCGAACCCCGAGGCAGGGTCGATCACACGGCCGTTCTGGATCAGGATTTTCATGATTTCAAGCCAAATGGGCCGCTACCGCTTGATGGACAAGCGCCAGCAGCTACAAAAAACATAGCGATTGCATTGCATGCAACCATGCCCGCCATCGCATGCACCGCAGCAGTCCCAACGCCAGTGCCCCCGTGGAACCGGCTTCGCCGGGCCACCGGGGGCGTCCCCCCTTGGGGGGAAGACGCGAAGCGGCTCAGGGGGGTCACGCTTCATTTCCGGCAACGATGGACATCACCGCCATGCGCACCGCGATGCCAAAAGTGACTTGCGGCAGGATCACGCTCTGCTTGCCGTCCACCACGGCGGAGTCGATCTCCACGCCGCGGTTGATGGGCCCCGGGTGCATCACGATGGCGTCGGGCTTGGCCAGTTGCAGGCGCTCCTGCGTGAGGCCGAAGCTCTTGAAGTACTCCTGGCTGGACGGCAGCAGCGCGCCGCTCATGCGCTCGTTCTGCAGGCGCAGCGTGATGATCACGTCGGCGTCCTTGATGCCTTCTTCGAGCGTGTGGCACACGCGCACGCCCATCTGCGACATGTCGGACGGCACCAGCGTGCGCGGGCCCACCACGCGCACCTCGGGGCAGCCCAGCGTGGTCAGGCCGTGGATGTCCGAGCGCGCCACGCGCGAGTGCAGCACGTCGCCCACGATGGCCACGGTGAGGTTGCTGAAATCTTTTTTGTAGTGCCGGATGGTGTACATGTCCAGCAGCCCCTGCGTAGGGTGGGCATGCCGGCCGTCGCCCGCGTTGATCACGTGCACATGCGGCGCCACGTGCTGGGCAATCAGGTACGGCGCGCCCGACTCGCTGTGCCGCACCACGAACAAATCGGCCGCCATGGCCGAGAGGTTGGCGATGGTGTCGAGCAGCGACTCGCCCTTGCTGGCCGAGCTGCGTGCGATGTCCAGGTTGATCACGTCGGCCGACAGGCGCTTGGCCGCGATCTCGAATGTGGTGCGCGTGCGCGTGCTGTTCTCGAAGAACAGGTTGAACACGCTCTTGCCGCGCAGCAGCGGCACCTTCTTGACCTCGCGGTCGTTGACGGAGACGAAGTTGGCCGCCGTGTCGAGGATGTGCGTGACGATGTCGCGCGGCAGCCCTTCGATGGACAGCAGGTGGATGAGTTCGCCGTTGCCGTTGAGTTGGGGGTTGCGCTTCTTCAGCACGGTCAGGCCTCTTTGACTTGGAAATGGAAGGTGCCGCTGTCGTCACGCGCCAGCGCCAGCGACTGCGATGCGGGCAGCGCCACGCGCGCGGCGGCGAAGTCGGCCTGCACCGGCAGCTCGCGCCCGCCGCGGTCCACCAGCACGGCCAGGCGCACGCTGGCGGGGCGGCCGTAGTCGAACAATTCGTTGAGCACGGCGCGGATGGTGCGCCCGGTGTAGAGCACGTCGTCGAGCACCAGCACGTCGGCGCCGTTCACGTCGAACGGCAGCGTGGTCTGCGCGCTGGCGGCCAGGCCGCGCTGGGCGAAGTCGTCGCGGTGCATGGCCGACGACAGCACGCCGGCGGGGCCTTCGAGGCCCAGGTCCTTTTGCAGGCGCTCGGCCAGCCAGGCACCGCCAGAGGCAATGCCCACCAGGCGGGTGGTGCCGGTGTGCATGCTGCGCACGCCGCGCAGAAGCTCGCGGTACAGGGCCTCGGCATCGAGCACGAGGCTGCCTGCGATGGCGTTGGAGGGGGTGGTCATGGGAGGGTCCTCAAAAACTGTTCCAGGATGATGCAGGCCGAGGCGGCATCGGCGTCCTTGGCGCCACCGGCGATGGCCTCGGTGGTGCTGTAGCGCTCGTCCACCTCGAACACCGAAAGGCCGAAGCGTCCGCGCAGCTGGCGGCCGAATTTGAGCGCGCGCGCGGTGTTCTCGTGGCTGGCGCCGTCGGGGTGGTAGGGCACGCCGATCACCAGGGCGTCGGGCTGCCATTCCTTGATGCGCTCGGCCACATGGGCAAAGCGGGCGTCGCCCTCGGCCTGGATGGTGCGCTGGGGTGTCGCGCTGCGAAGCATGCGGTTGCCGGTGGCCACGCCCGTGCGCTTGAGGCCGAAGTCAAAAGCTAAAAAGGTCTGGAAATGCGCGGGAACGGCGGGTTGCTCGGGGGGCTCGTGGTGAACGGGCGCAACGGTCATGCGTGCCCCGCCTCGGGCGACAGCATCCAGGCCTTGAGGCCCAGCAGCGCCAGGGCCCGGTCGTAGCGCTCGGGCACGGGGGTGTCGAAGATCACCGACAGGTCGGCCGCCACGGTGAGCCAGGCGTTCTCGGCCAGCTCGGTCTCGAGCTGCCCTTCGCCCCAGGACGAATAGCCCAGCGTGATCAGCACGCGGCGGGGGCCCGCACCGGTGGACAGGGCTTCGAGCACGTCCTTGGAGGTGGTCATCTCCAGGCCGCCCGGAATGGTCATGGTGGAGGCGTACACGGATTCATCCGCCTCGGCACTCTCGAACAGCATGGGCTCGTGCAGCACGAAGCCGCGCTCGGTCTGTACCGGGCCGCCCTGGAACACGGGCTCTTGGGTCAGGTCTTCGCGCCGCAGGGACAGATCGACCTTGTCGAACAGGCCCTTCAGGGTGATGTCGGTGGGCTTGTTGATGATGAGGCCCAGCGCACCGCGTTCGCTGTGCTCGCACAGGTAGACCACACTGCGCGCGAAAGACTCATCCTCCAGGCCGGGCATCGCGATCAGGAAGTGATGCGTCAGGTTGATGGGCGCAGAATCGGAGGACATTCCGCAATTTTAACGGTGAACATGCAGCCCCCTTCGGCGCCCTCCTATTCAAGCGGGCTGGTCTGGTTTCGGCGCGATCTGCGCGTCGAAGACCAGGCCGCCCTGTACCACGCCCTCACCCAGTGCCAGCAGGTGCACTGCGCCTTTGTCTTCGACACCGATATCCTCGATGCGCTGCCCCGCACGGACCGGCGGGTGGAGTTCATCCGCGAGACGCTGGTGGAGCTGGACGCCGCCCTGCGCACCCTGTCAGGGCACGATCATGGCGGGCTCATCGTGGTGCACCACGCCGCGGCAGCCGATGCGGTGCCGGACCTGGCCGCCGCGCTGGACGTTGAGGCCGTGTACACCAACCATGACGACGAACCGCAGGCCATCGCGCGAGACGCCTCCGTCCGCACCCGGCTGGCGGCCCAGGGCCGTGCACTGCACACCTTCAAGGACCACACAGTCTTCGAGCGCAGCGAGGTGATGACGCAGGCCGGCCACCCGTACAGCGTGTTCACGCCGTACAAGAACGCGTGGCTCAAGAAGGTGGATGCGTTCTACCTGAGCAGCTACCCGGTGGAGCGGCACGCCGCGCGGCTGGCGCCCCGGCCAGCGGGCCACCGCAGGCCCGTGCCCACGCTGGCGGCGCTGGGCTTCGAGCCCGCGGGCCTGGCGCAGTTGAAGATCCCCACCGGCAGCCAGGGCGCCCACCGGTTGCTGGCGGACTTTGTGGAGCGCATCGACAAGTATGAGGACACACGCAACTTCCCGGCCGTCAAGGGACCGAGCTACCTGAGCGTGCACCTGCGCTTTGGCACCATATCGCCCCGCCTGCTGGCCCGCACCGCCCACGAGCGCGCCAGCCAAGGCAGCCCCGGCGCTGCCACCTGGCTGAGCGAGTTGATCTGGCGGGACTTTTATTTTCAGATCCTGTACCACCACCCCCACGTGGTGACCGATAGCTTCAAGCCCGCCTACGACGCCATCGCCTGGGAGACGGGGCCCGAGGCCGATGCCTTGTTCGCGGCCTGGTGCGAGGGCCGCACCGGCTACCCGCTGGTGGACGCCGCCATGGCGCAGATCAACCAGACGGGCTACATGCACAACCGGCTGCGCATGGTGGTGGCCAGCTTTCTGGTCAAGGACCTGGGGCTGGACTGGCGCCGGGGCGAGGCCTACTTTGCGCTGCAGCTGAACGACTTCGACCTGTCGGCCAACAACGGGGGCTGGCAGTGGGCCAGCTCGAGCGGCTGCGATGCGCAGCCCTACTTTCGCATCTTCAACCCGGTGAGCCAAAGCGAGAAGTTCGACCCCGACGGCAAGTTCATCCGCCGCTACCTGCCCCAGCTGGCCGGGTTGCCGAACGCGGCGCTGCATGCCCCCTGGAAGGCCAAGCCTCTGGAGCTGCAGAGCGCCGGTGTGCAACTGGGGGGCAACTACCCCCTGCCCATCGTGGACCATGACACCGCGCGGCAGCAGACGCTGGAGCGGTATGCGGTGGTGAAGGCCAGCGCCTGAGCTTGACCTTCGTACCGAGGGGCGGTCGATGATGCAACACCATTCGGGCTGAGCCTGTCGAAGCCTTGCGCGGCGCTTCCCCGGGCCCGCCCCCAAGCCCCGTCCCGAGCTCGTGGAATGCTCAGCAGGGACAGGTTCTTGTATTTTCTGGAGGCAAATCGGTGTCCGCCACATCGCTCAAACGAGCGGCGTGTTCTCCCGCATGCTCATCCCCGCCACCGTGAGCGAGCCCCCGGCGGCCAGCCGCAGCTTGAGCGACAGGTCAGTGCGGTTGTCCGCATGGGCGATGGCCTCTTCGGCGCTGATCGCGCCGGACTCGGCCAGCGCATACAGTGACTGGTCGAAGCTGCACATGCCCTGCTCCACACCCCGGCTGATCGCCGTCTTGAGCTCGTCGACCTGCCCTTTCTGTATCAGGTCGGCCACGTAGGGCGTGAGCAGCATGACTTCTGTGGCTGGGACCAGGCGGGCCGACACGCCTTTGATGAGCCGCTGCGCAATCACCGCCCGCAGGTTCAGCGAGAGGTCCATCTGCAGTTGCTTGTGCGCATGCTCCGGAAAGAAATTGAGGATGCGCTGCACCGCCTGGTTGGCGTTGTGCGCATGCAGGGTGGACACGCACAGGTGGCCCGACTCGGCGTAGTGCAGAGCATGCTGCATCGTGGCGCGGTCGCGGATCTCGCCAATCATGATCACGTTGGGCGCCTCGCGCATCGCGCGGCGCAGGGCCTCGTCGTAGGAGCGTGTGTCGATGCCGACCTCGCGCTGCGTGATCAGCGATTTCTTGTGCGGATGCAGGTACTCGATCGGGTCTTCGATGGTGAGGATGTGGCCGGGCGCGTTGGTGTTGCGGTGGTCCAGCAGCGCGGCCAGTGTGGTCGTCTTGCCCGAGCCCGCTGAACCCACCGTCAGCACCAGGCCGCCCTTCAGGAAAGCCAGCTCCTTGAGCACCTTGGGCAGGCCCAGCTCGTCCAGGGTGGCGATCCGCGAGGCCACGTGGCGGATCACCATGCCCACCTGGCCGCGCTGCAGGTGCACGTTGACCCGAAAGCGATCGCCCTCTGCCGTCGCGTACGAGAAGTCGCACTCCATCGTGCTTTCGAACTCATGGCGCTGCGCCTTGCCCATGATCGAATAGGCCATGGTGCGGATGTCCTGCGCGGGCAGCACCTGCTGGCTGATCGGCAGAAAGTCCCCCTGCCGCTTGACGGTGGGCGGCGCCCCTGCCAGCAGGAAGAGGTCCGAGGCCCTTTCCCGCGCCACCAGGGCCAGGCAGGCCAGCAGCCGGCTGTCACCGAACGGTGCGGGTGGGTGGGGCTCGATCACGACATCGGACTCTGAGGGCATGGCACGCTCGAAAAAAAAGGGCGCCTCCAGGGCGCCCGTTGCAGGAACTGTGTGAGAACCGGGCATGCAGCTCCTTCAGGGGGCCGCATGCCGCGGCACACATTCGTTCGTCTCGTCTCGTCTCTATCTCTTTCGTCCACCGATCCGGGCATCTGCGCCTGCAGTGCCCTGGTCAAGCCTCGGCGGCCGCGGCCTCCAGGCGCGCATAGTGCTGGATCAGGCTCAGCAGTTCCTCGTCCGAGTACGGCTTGCCCAGGTAGTGGTTCACGCCCAGCTCCATCGCATGCTCGCGGTGCTTTTCAGCGATCCGCGAGGTGATCATGATGATGGGCAGGTCGCGCAGTGCACCGTCGGCCCGGATGTTGCGCGCCAGGTCGAACCCGTCCATGCGCGGCATTTCGATGTCGGAGAGCACCACGGTCGGCCGCTCCTCCTGCAGGCGTTCGAGCGCCTGCAGGCCATCGGCCGCCAGGGACACCCGGTAGCCTTCGCGCTGCAGCAGGCGCTGCGTGACGCGGCGCACCGTGATCGAATCGTCCACCACCAGCACCAGGGGCACCTGGCTCGGTCCCGCCAGCTGGGGCGACACCACGGCCTTGCCGGCACCCGCACCCGCACCTGCACCGGCACCGGCCGCATCCTGCATGGGTGGCAGGCCGACGCTGGCAGCACGCACCTGGTCGCCATACACCGTGGACAGCGCCACGGGGTTGTAGATCAGCACCACGGCACCCGAGGCCAGCACCGACATGCCGGCCAAGCCAGGCAGACGGGACAACTGCGGGCCGAGGTTCTTCACCACGACTTCCTGGTTGCCCAGCACTTCGTCCACGTGCATGGCAATGCGTTGAGCGGCGCTTCGGAAGATCACCACAGGGCGGGTCTTGCCGGCAGGCTCGTGGCTGCGGGCCGAAGCCTGCAGCAGCGCGCCGGACCAGAAGAACGGCAGCTTTTCGGTGCCGTCGTCGAAGGTGCCCGTGCGATAGGCCTCTTCCAGATCCTGCGACGAGGTGCGCCGCACGATCTCGACCACGCTGGCAGGCACGCCAATGGCCAGGTCGCCTGCACGCAGCATCACCACCTGCGTCACCGCCGTGGTCAGGGGCAGCACCATGCGGAACGCAGCGCCCTTGCCGGCTTCGGTCGAGGTCTCGATGCGGCCGCCCAGAGCGTTGATCTCGGCGCGCACCACGTCCATCCCGATGCCCCGGCCCGACAGGCCGGTCACTTCGGATGCGGTGGAGAAACCGGGCATGAAGATCAGGTTGGCGGCATCGGCGTCGCTCAGCTCCACACCCGCTTCCACGATGCCCTGCGCCAGCGCCTTCTCGCGGATGCGGGGCAGGTTCAGGCCTGCGCCGTCGTCGCGGAACTCGACCGACACGTCGTTGCCTTCGTGGTGCAGGTCCACCGTGATGGTGCCGGAGGCCGGCTTGCCCGCCGCCGTGCGCACCTGCGGGTCTTCGATACCGTGGGCGACGCAATTGCGCAGCAAGTGTTCGAACGCAGGCGTCATGCGGTCCAGCACGCCGCGGTCCATTTCGATGGAGCCGCCGGTGATGTCGAGCTTGATCTGCTTGCCGGTCTCCTTGGAGGCCTGGCGCACCACGGCGTACAGGCGTTCTGCAATGCCTTCGAACTCCACCATGCGGGTGCGCAGCAGGTCGCGCTGCAGCTCGCGGGCCTGGCGGCCCTGGGCGATCAGATCGTCTTCGGCGCCTTCCATGGCGCGCTGCAGGTTGCGCTGCACGGTGGCCACGTCGTTCACCGATTCGGCCATCATGCGGGTGAGTTCCTGCACGCGGGTGAAGCGGTCGAACTCCAGCGGGTCGAACCCGGCGGCGGAGTCCTTGGACAGCGCCAGGCGCGATTGCATCTGCGACTCGGCCTGCACTTCGATGTCACGCAGCTGCTGGCGCAGCCTGTCCAGGTTGCCCGACAGGTCGGTGAGCGAACTGCGGAACTGGCCCAGGCGCACATCCAGGCGCGAACGGCTGATCATGACCTCGCCCGCCTGGTTGACAAGGCGGTCCAGCAGCTGCGCGCGCACGCGCACCGACTGGTTGGCGGCCACGCGCAAGGGCGCCAGTTGGGACGGGCCGGGCAGCCGGGCTGCAGGCACGCCCGCTTGCGCAGGCGCTGTGGCTGCCGGAGCGGTTGCATCGCCAGCGGCGGATACCGCCGGTGCTGCGGCCGCAGCCGGGCCAAGTGCGGGCTCGACGGGCAGCGACACCACGGTGTCCGATGCGTTCTGGCCAATCGCACGCAAGGCTTCGAAGTTGGCCTGCAGGCCGTCGAAACTGCCCTGCAGCGGCTCGATCTGGTCGGACGTGACGGTCTCGGCATCGAGGTGTTCGATGGCCGATTCCAGCCTGTGCGCCATTTCGCCCAGGCGCATGGCACCGGCCAGGCGCGAGCTGCCCTTGAGGGTGTGCAGTGCGCGGAGCACCTCGCTGCGTGCGCCCAGGTTGTCGGGGCGGGACGCCCACTGGCGCAGTGCACCACCCAGCTGGGGCAGCAGCTCAGCAGCCTCTTCCTCGAAGATCGGGAACAGGTCGGGGTCGATGACGTCGATGGCGTCGATATCGTCGTCCACGTCCGACGACAAGGCAACGGCGTGGGCGATGGCATCGTCGACCAACTGGTCCTGGTCGTGGGCCACCACCGACAGGGCCGGGGCCACATGGCCCTGCGGCACGATCAGCGGCGCGGGGTCGAGCGTCGACTCGGCAAACGACTGGGGCTCCTCGGCCTCTTCGGGCACGGCGGGCGCCTGTGCCACGGCAGGTGGCGCGGGCTCTGGCGCCACGGACTCGGCCGCGAAAGCATCCACCAGGTCTTCCTCGGGCGGCGTGAGGGTGTTCTCGACCTCGGTCTCGAGGATCTGGCGCAGTTGCTCCAGCACTTCCTGGCTGGGCTCCTTCAGGAACCCGGCAGCGAACTGGTGCAGCAGGCGGCGAATGTCTTCCGCCGCAGCCATGAAGGCCTGGGCCTGCTCCTGCGTGCCGCCGGACTGGAACTGCACATGCTGCAGCGCATGTTCCAGGGTGCGGGCCATTTCGGACAGGCCGGTGAATCCCACGGTGGCGGAACTGCCGGCGAGCGAGTGCGACAACGCCACCGCGTTGTCGGGCAGCGGCTCATGCAGCTCCAGCGACCATTCCTGCAGACCCGTCACCAGGCGGCGCGACCATTCGTCGGCTTCGTTCAGGTAGACGTTGTACAGCGGGATCGGGATGCGCAGCGTGTCGATGACCTTGACGGCGTCATCGTTGGCGGAGTCGTCCAGTTGCAGGGGCTCGTCCAGCTCGGCCGCGGCAGGCGCTGGTGCTTGCAGTTCTGCATCGAGGGCCTCGTCGGCCACCAAGGCCACGGGCGACTCCACGGGAGCCTCCACAGAGGCTTCCGGGAGTTCGGCTGGCAGCAAAGCCTCGGGCTCCGGCTCGCCGGCGTCCAGCAGTTTTTCCAGCTCCGCAAATTCCTGGGCTTCCAGGAATTCGACTTCCTCCACCGACTCCAGTGGCGGCAGGGCGGGCGGCGCATCGGCCTCCTGAACGGGCATCTCGGCAGCCGGTTCGGCAGCCAGAGACAGCGCATCGTCGGCGCGCGGCTCGGCGGCGGCCACGGGCTCGAGGTCGGGCAGTTCGAGGTCCAGCACGAAGTCCACGCTGGACGTATCCAGCGCGGCAGGTGCCTCGCCACCAGGCGCGGATTCGTTCAGCGCAGCGCTGAAGACCGAGAAGTCGATGTCCTCGGCCACTTCGGGCACTGCAGCGATCTCTTCGGGCCCGTGCTCCGCGATCTCCGTGGCCTCGAAGTCGGGAATCGTGAATTCTTCTTCGACCGCCAGAGCGGCTTCTTCGGCCACGGGCTCGGGCAACACCGGTGGCAGATCGGCCACCAGCGGCTGCGCTTCGGGAGCCGCCAGCTCGGGCTCTGCGGGCACCAGCTCGGGCTCGGCGGCGGCAGGGGCCACCGAACCGTCGGCAGACGGGAGCGCCAGCGGCAGCAGCGTGCCATCCAGGCGCATCGCATCGGCCGACTTGCGGAAGGGTTCAGGCTCCCAGCCTGCATGCCGTCCGGCCGCGATGTCGTCTGCCCAGCGGCTGAAGGCCTGCAAGGAATCCGACGACAGCTGGAGCAACTCGGGCTGCATGGGCTTTTGCTCGGCCAGCCAGGCGTTGAGCAGTTGCTCCATCGACCAGGCGGCTTCGCCGAAGTCGTTGAGCCCGACCATGCGCGAGCTGCCCTTGAGCGTGTGGAAAGCACGCCGCAGCGTGGTCTGCTCGCTCAGGTTGCCGGGTTCGTCGCGCAGCAGGTCGATGGCGGCAAGGCCGTTGACCACCACTTCACGCGCTTCTTCGAGGAACACCTCGAGCAGTTCGTCTTCGATGGCGGGCGCTTCGCGCAGGGTGATCGTGGGGGCGGGAGCGGCAGCGGGTGCTGCGGCACCGGCACCCAGGTCCGGTGCGTCGAAGGATATTTCGGGGGCCAGGGCCGGTTCCTCGGCCGGAGCGGCCGCGGGGAAATCCGGCAGCTCCTGCAAGGAGCCGAAGTCGGTCGGTGCGCTGATCGGCTCCTGCACCGGAAAGCGCGGCAGCACGTCGGGCACCGGAATCGCAGAGCGCTCTTCGAGCTTGGCCGGCGACTCTTCCACGGCGTCCGATGCACGGGGACGGGTCTTGCCCATGAGGATGCGCAGCTCGCCCAGGTCCTCGTCGTACACGAACAGCTTGCGTGCCATGGTGCGCTGGTAGCTGAGCATGTCGATCAGGAAGCCCAACGCGCCCAGGCTGTTGCCCAGCTTCTCGAAGACGCCCTGGCGCTCGGCCTCGGGCACTTCGTTGATCAACAGGCGCTCGACCATGTCGCGCATGCGCACGACGGCCAGCGAGGCCTGGTCCAGGCCCAGCACCGACAGCACACCGCGCATTTGCGCCAGATGGCCGGGCACCGCGGCCAGAATGGCCGTGTCCTGGGGGTTGCGGAAGAACTGGTCGAGCGCCTTTTCGGCCTCGCCCAGGGTGGCCCGCAACTCGTCCACCACGCTGCCCATGGTCTGGTTGTCGCTGACCCTGCGGTACAGCTCTTCCATCCATTGTTCGAGCGGCTCCGGCTGCGCACCGGCGCCGACGGCGTCCAGGCGCTCCGCCAGGCGGGTGGCGCGCACGCCCATCTGCTCGTCGCCAGCGTCCAGTTCTTCGAAAGCAGCCTGCAGATACAGCACCGAGGTGGCGACTTCCATCGCCAGGGCGGCCGACGGTGGCTCGCCCGAACGGGTGGTGGATTCGACCACGCGCGTGAGCGCCTGGGCCAGGTTCTCGCTGCCGGGGTGCAGCTTGCGCAGGGAATCGCACACCAGGCTGAACTGGTCCGCCGCGGGCTTGAGCTTGTTGCGGTCACCGCCGGCCAGGCCGGACCAGGTTTCCGTGGCTGCAGCGATGCGCTTACGGGCCTGCGCCAGCACGGCGGGGTCGAAGCGGCCGAAGCGGGGCGTGTCGTAGTCGACCGGCTTGAATCGGTCCAGCGAGAACGCCTGGCGCACGGCGCGCAGCGAAGGCACCTGGTCCAGCGTTCCTTCGGCCGGCTTGGCCTGGGAACAGAAGAACAGCAGGTCCTGAACCAGGCGGTCGGCGATGGTGGTGTCGCCCTTGGCCAGCGTCGCGTACTGCATCAGCACGCGGGACGCCACGCGTTTCACATACACGTCAGGGGGCAGCAGGCCCGTGCCGAATGCTTCGAAGAAGCCGGCGCAGATCTTCCAGAAGGCGCGGGACTGGCGGTCCGGCTGGGCAGCGACGAACCCGAGGCAGGTATCGCGCAGGCTGATCGCCGCCTTGATGTCGCCCGACTTGACGATGCGCAGCACCGCGGAATCCAGGCGCGCGCGGGCTTCGGGCCCATAGGGCAGCGGCGGCACGGACACGGTGCCTTCCGGCTCGCGGAAACGGCGCTCCACGGGCCACAGGTCTGCGGGGTGCACGCGGTCGGCCCCGGCCAGGGCCTGGGCCTCGCGGTATTGCGGGAACAGCGCCACCGGCGAGGCAGGCTTGCCCGCCAGCACCGTCTCCAGGTATTCGATCAGGGCGAAGCTGGCGCGCTCGATCACGGCCGCAGCTTCGTCGCTGCAGGTCTCGGGGCGCTGCACGAACTTCTGGACGGCAGACTCCATCGACCGCAGCACCAGCGCCGGCGGGCCCATGCCCACCATTTCCAGCGCGCCGCACGCCTGGTGCAGTTGCTGGCGCGCTATGCGCAGAGAGCCCGCGTCCAGCGCGGCCAGATCCGACTCCCGGGCCACTTCGGCATCGCGCACGAAGCGGCGCATGGCCTTGACCGCACCGTCCAGCGATTTGCGCAGTTCATCCAGCACCCAGGCCAAAGGTCCCAGGTCCTGGTCCCCTTGGGACCAGTCTGCGGCCGGTGCATTGTTGACATCCATAGATGACATGTATTCGTCCCCGGCCGCTATGAGCCAGCTGATTGATGACTAACTGCTGACGCGTCAGGCGATCTTGAACCGTGCCACCGATTGGCGCAGTTCTTCGGCCATGTGCGACAGTTCGCGCACCTGCTGTGCGGTGGTCCGGGTACCTTCACCGGTTTGCTCGGTCACCGCGAAAATGTGCTGGATGTTGTCGGCCACTTCGTTGGCCAGCACGGCTTCGCGGGATGTCGAAGACGAAATCTGCTCAATCAGTTCAGCAAGGCGGCGCGACACGCGGTCGATTTCGGTCAGTGCGGTACCGGCGCTGTCGGACAGTCGGGCCCCTTCCACCACACCCTGCGTGGAGCGCTCCATAGCGGCCACGGCATCCTGCGTGTCGGTCTGAATGGCCTTCACCAGCGCCGAGATCTGGCGCGTGGCGTCTGCGGAACGTTCAGCCAGTCGCTGCACTTCTTCTGCCACCACCGAGAAGCCGCGACCGGCTTCACCAGCGGACGCTGCCTGGATGGCAGCGTTCAGGGCCAGAACGTTCGTCTGTTCGGTAATGTCGGAAATCAGCTCGGTGATTTCACCGATCTCCTGCGACGATTCGCCCAGGCGCTTGATCCGCTTGGAGGTGTCCTGGATCTGGTCGCGGATGGAATTCATACCACCGATGGCGTTCTGCACGGCCTGCAGACCGGAGTCGGCAGCTTGCAGCGACTGGCGGGCCACCGTGGCGGACTCTTGCGCCTGTGTGGACACTTCGTTGATTCGGGTCGCCATGTCCAGAACGGAGCGGCCGGTTTCACGAATTTCGCGCAGCTGCTCGGTCGAGGCGGCGAGCAGTTCGGTCGAGGTGCTGTCCACCTGGGCGGTCGTTTGTGCCACGCGGGTCGCCGTGTTCTGCACGCTGCCCACCAGCTGGCGCAGTTCTTCCACCGTGTAGTTCACCGAGTCGGCAATGGCGCCCGTGATGTCTTCGGTCACGGTCGCTTCCTGGGTCAGGTCACCTTCAGCGACCGACTGCAGTTCGTTCATCAAACGCAAAATGGCGGCCTGGTTGGCGTCGTTGACGCGCTTGGCTTCCTGCTCCTGGCGCTTGGCGTCCTTTTGCTGCGATTCGGCAGCGGCCTGGCGGCCCCGGCTGTCCAGCAGTTGCACGCGCGAGATGCCCACGCCGCAAAGAATCACGAACAGGCCGGCGAGGGCCAGGGCTGCCAGTTGGCCGCCGCCCACACCGGTTTGTGCGGACAGCTTGGACTGCAGGCCTTCCAGCTGGCGGCGCAGGGGTTCGCTGTCGGCAATGATGGCGGACTGGGCTTCACGCGCAGACACCAGGCCTTGCAGGTTGCCCAGGATGGCGCTGGCTTGCGTGCGGGTTTGTTCGTACAGCTTGATCAGCGACTCGAGTTGCTCGCGGGTCTGGGCGTCCTTCGTGGCGGCCAGGCGCAGTTCGGGGCTGCCGTCCAGCAGGCCCTGGGCGATTTCCTTGAACGAGTTCAAGTCCTTGCCCAGCAGGAACACGGCCTCGGGGCTCACGCCTTCCATGGTCTGGAATTCGTTGGCGGACTTGCCGATACGCTGGGTCAGCATCACCAGCTGGCCGGCGGCGGAGATTTCAGCGGCGGGCGCGTTCTGCTGCAGCTTGAGCGACGACACCGTTTCGGCGATTTCCAGCAGGTCGGAGGACTGGCGGTTGATGGTGCGCAGAGCGTCACCCACCTGGGTCAGGATCTTTTGCTGGCCCATCACCACGCTGGCGTTGCGCTCTGCGCGTTCCATCAGCGGGTTCACGGCATCGAGGTCCGGCTTGTAGGGCTCGCCCAGCGATTGCACGCCCAGTTCGTTGTCGCCAGCGTTCAGGCCGCGCACGTTGCGCGCCAGCACGCCCGAGCTTTCCACCACGTCGGGGAAGGCCTGGGGGCTACCCACCAGCGCCTGCGACACCGACTTGGCCAGACGCTGCGACTGCATCAGCGATTGGCCGGTCGCGGCCAGTTGCTGTGCGGAGCGGTCGGCTTGCTGCAGCACCCAGAAGGCAATGGCACCCAGCACCAGCACGCCCACGCCCAGCAGGGCCAGCAGCCGGCGCTGGTGGGCCGCGGCCGTCGCGCGGCCCAGGATGGGCAGGGAGATCAGGTCTTCCTCGACGTCTGCAGCCGAAAGCTCCGGCGCGTAGCCGTCAGGGTCGCCCTGCACGCTGTTCATGGCTTCGGCCTGGTACGCATCGCGCAGTTGCGCGCCGTCCAGCGAACCCGTGGCCAGGAGATCCTGCCCATCGTCGGCAGTGCCCGCCGTCGCGCCGTTGTCCGGCGTGGCAGGTTTCCGGTTGAACAGTTTTCCAAATTGATTGACGACGGACATGGTGCAGCCTTACAGAAAAACTCAAGCACTGATGCTCAGGAAAGCGGGATGTTGGGACAGGAGCTGCAGGTTCAGCTCCTGCCAGCGTGTGCCGCTGGAATCGATATAGGTGGTGCCAAAGAATGCGGGCGCATCTTCGGCCGGGGGCTGGGACGACACGAAAGCGTCGGTGCCCCGCAGGCCCGCGAGGCGGTCCACCAGCAGGGCGGCATTGACGTCGAGCGCGGCGTTGAATGCCAGCAGGCTGGACTCGGACAGCGCCTGGTCGGTGCGGGGCGCCGTGGCACCGAGCAAGCCGGCCAGGTCCACCACGCCCACCAGGCCGCCGCGCAGGTTGGCGACGCCCAGAAACCAGCTCTGGGTGTAGGGCACGGCCTGCACGGACACCCAGGAGAAGATCTCGCCGGACTGCGCGAGCGGCAGCAAATAAAAACTCCCGGCGGACTCTACAGCCAGCCAGGACGATACAGAGGTTCCTTCGACCCGCGCCGCCTGCAGTCGGCTGGCAAGTCGGGTCTGGAGCTCTCGCAGGGCTTCGCGGTTGGCCATGAGCGCGCCGCCGCGTTAGCTGAGAGCGTCGATTTTGGCCTGCAGCTCTGCGGGATCCACGGGCTTGGTGATGTAGCCGCGCGCGCCCTGGCGCATGCCCCAGACGCGGTCTGTTTCCTGGTTCTTGCTGGTGCACATGATGATCGGCACATCGGCATACAGCGGGTCACGCGTGATCGCACGGGTGAGCTGAAAACCGTTCTGGCCAGGCATGACCACGTCCATCAGAATCAGGTCGGGTTTTTCTTCTGCGAGACGGCGAAAAGCTTCGTCAGCATTTTCTGCGGTACGAACCTGCATGCCTTTTTTCTGCAGCAGGTCGGTCAAAAACATCAGCTCGGTCTTCGAATCGTCGACGACCAGTACTTTCTGGATGGGCATTACATCGCTCCTTGTTGGGCATTGCCAAATTGCTGCACAGCCTGCAGCAACTGGTCTTTGGTAAACGGTTTGGTGAGATATTCCTGGCAGCCGACCATGCGCCCGCGCGCCTTGTCGAACACACCGTCCTTCGAGGACAGCATGACTACCGGTGTATCTGCAAAACGGGCGTTGCGCTTGATGATGGCGCAGGTCTGGTACCCGTCGAGCTTGGGCATGAGAATGTCGCAAAAAATCAGCTGCGGCTGGTAATCGTTGACCTTCGCCAAAGCATCAAAGCCGTCGTCCGCCAACAAGACTTCGTGCCCCCCCTGCTTGAGAAAAATCTCGGCGCTTCGACGGATGGTGTTGCTGTCATCCACCACGAGCACTTTGAAAGATGCGCCTGTTGTAGTCAATTGTTACTGCTCCCGATGGAAAAATAAACAACGCTGTAGTCCATGATCTAGAGCGTCTCAAATCTGAACCATCTCGAAATCTTCCTTGCGTGCACCACACTCGGGACAGGTCCAGTTCATGGGGACCTGCTCCCAGGGAGTATTGGGGGAAATGCCGTGCTCAGGGGAACCCTCCGCCTCGTCATATATCCAGCCGCAAATCAAACACATCCAGGTTTTAGAGTCGGTCACAGCTTAAAGGGCCTTCACATAGAATGCAACGATTGTATCTAGTCATCTCAGCGGGTTGCGGCTTCTGTGCCACCCCTCTAGCAGGATCTGGTCCATGACCACCAAAGCATCCCAACCCTCCCCCGAAATCATAGATATCGAAGATGACGGTTCCGAAGACGCCAGCCCCGCCTGCATCCTGGTCTTCAACGCCAGCGACCCGAGCGGCGCGGGCGGCCTGACCGCCGACATCACCACCATCGCCTCGGTGGGCGGCCACCCCATTGCGGTGGTGTGCGGCGCCTACGCCAGGGACACCGCCCAGATCTTCGATCACTTCAGCTTCGAGGACGAGGCCGTGGCCGAACAGGCCCGCACCGTCCTGGAAGACATGCCGGTGCAGGCGATCAAGGTCGGCTTCGTGGGCAGCCCCGAGAACATCAGCGCCATCGCCGAGATCACCACCGACTACGACGAAGTCCCCGTGATCGCCTACATGCCCAACCTGTCCTGGTGGACGGATGAGCAGATCGACGAGTATCTGGATGCCTTCCGGGAATTGTTGTTACCGCAGACCTCGGTGTTGGTAGGAAACCACAGCACGCTGTGGCGCTGGCTGCTGCCGGACTGGGGCAGCGAGCGCAGCCCCACGGCGCGCGACATCGCCCGCGCGGCCTCCGAGATGGGCGTGCCCTACACCCTGGTCACCGGCATCCCCCTGCCCGAGCAGTTCGTCGAGAACGTGCTCGCCTCGCCCCAGGCCATCCTGGGCACCGGCAAGTTCGAGCTGTTCGACGCGACCTTCGCCGGCGCGGGCGATACGCTGTCGGCCGCGCTCACCGCGCTGGTCGGCGCCGGCAACGACCTGGGCGAGGCCACCAGCGAGGCGCTGAGCTACCTGGACCGCTGCCTGGATGCCGGCTTTCGCCCCGGCATGGGCCACATCGTGCCCGACCGCATGTTCTGGGCCCAGCCCGACGACGATGAAGACGATGCGGATGACGACACCCCGATCGACGAAACACAGGCCATCGAAGGCTTTGTGATGCCCCCCCATGACACCAAGCACTGACCTCAATATCCCCCTGTTCGAGCGCGCCAAGGCGCTCATCCCCGGCGGCGTGAACTCGCCCGTGCGGGCCTTCAAGGCCGTGGGCGGCACGCCCCGCTTCATCCAGCGCGCCCAGGGCGCGTACTTCTGGGACGCCAACGACCAGCGCTTCATCGACTACATCGGCTCCTGGGGCCCGATGATCCTGGGCCACGGCCACCCGGCCGTGCTCGACGCGGTGCAGAAGGCGGCGCTCGATGGCTTCAGCTTCGGCGCGCCCACCGAGCGCGAGGTCGAACTGGCCGAGGAGATCCTGGGCCTCGTGCCCTCCATGGAGATGATCCGCCTGGTCAGCTCGGGCACCGAGGCCGGCATGAGCGCCATCCGCCTGGCGCGCGGCGCCACGGGCCGCAGCAAGTTCATCAAGTTCGAAGGCTGCTACCACGGCCATGCCGACTCGCTGCTGGTCAAGGCCGGCTCGGGCCTGGCCACCTTCGGCAACGCCACCAGCGCCGGCGTGCCGCCCGAAGTGGTGCAGCACACCATCGTGCTCGAATACAACAACGTCGCCCAGCTCGAAGAAGCCTTTGCCCTGCACGGCAAGGAGCTGGCCTGCGTGATGATCGAGCCCATCGCGGGCAACATGAACCTGGTGCGCGCGAGCGTCCCGTTCATGAAGCGCTGCCGCGAGCTGTGCACCGAGTACGGCGCGCTGCTGGTGCTCGACGAGGTGATGACCGGCTTTCGCGTGGCGCTGGGCAGCGCGCAGAGCGTGTACGCGAAGTCGATCCCCGGCTTCAAGCCCGACATCACGGTGCTGGGCAAGGTGATCGGCGGCGGCATGCCGCTGGCGGCCTTCGGCGGGCCGCGAGCCATCATGGAGCACCTGGCCCCGCTGGGTGCCGTGTACCAGGCCGGCACGCTGTCGGGCAACCCCGTGGCCACCGCCTGCGGGCTGGCCACGCTGCGCGAGATCAAGAAGCCTGGCTTCTTCGACGCGCTCTCGGCCCGCACCCGCTCGCTGGTCGATGGGTTGTCTGCCGCCGCCGCCGCAGAGGGCGTGCCCTTCAGCGCTGACTGCGAAGGCGGCATGTTCGGCTTCTTCCTGCTGCCCGAGCTGCCGCAGAACTACGCCCAGGTGCTCAAGACCGACAACGCGCGCTTCAACACGCTGTTCCACGGCCTGCTGGACCGCGGCGTCTACATCGCGCCAGCGCTGTACGAGGCAGGCTTCGTGAGCTCGGCCCACACGGCCGACGACATCGACGCCACCGTGTCCGCCGCGCGCGAAGTGTTCAAGACACTATAAAAATCATAGCTACCAGCGCTTATCCATAGCGCGGTAGCGGCATTTTTTTATCGAAATCCTGGCTGCAGCGCCATCACAACAGCCCGCGCAACTCGCGCGCGGCTTCCTGCAGCAGCGGCAGCATGTCGCGCTGCAGGCTGCCCTCGTCCACCTGCTTGGGTGATGCCACCACGTTCAGTGCCGCCACCGTGCGGCCCTGCAGGTTGCGCAGCGGCACGGCCAGCGCGTGCACGCCCAGTTCATGCTCCTCCACCGCCAGGCAGCAGTCGTCCCGCCGCGCCCTGGCAATCACCTGCCGCAGCGGCCCGACCTGCGTGATGGTGTGCGGCGTGAGACGCTGCAGGGTGCAGCCCTTGAGCCAGGCCGTCAGCTCCGCCGCAGGCAGCGCCGCCAGCAGCACCCGCCCGGTCGACGTGGGGTGCGCCGGCAGCCGCGCGCCCAGGTGCAGGCCGTAGGCCAACACGCGGGACGGCGCGCCGTACACACCGCTGCGCGCCACGATCACGACCTCGTTGCCGTCCAGCACCACCGCCGAGAACGACTGCTGCGTCTGCGCCGCCAGCCGGTTGAGCGTGGGCTGCAGCACGCGCGGCAGCCGGGCCGACGCGAGGTAGCTGCCCGAAAAGCGCAGCACCTTGGGCGCCAGCCAGAAGTAGCTGCCGTCCGTCTCCAGGTAGCCCAGGTGCGCCAGCGTCAGCAGGTGCCGGCGCGCCGCCGCGCGGGTAAGGCCCGTGCGCTGCGCCGCCAGCGTGGCGTTCAGCCGCTGGCGCTCGGTGTCGAAGCTCTCCAGCACCGCCATGCCCTTGGCCATGCCTTCGATGAAGTCCGCCCTGGCGATGGGGGACGCGGTCTGAACGGTGGTCATTGCGCGATGATCGCACAATACATCCACCCATCGCACGCAACCGCCCAGTCGCCCTGCCCGTTTGACGCAGATCAACCTACGCTTGGCAGCATCTTTTCCCCACGAGGTTGCCCCACCATGCGTACCCAGGTTGCCATCATCGGCGCAGGCCCCGCCGGCCTGCTGCTCGGCCAGTTGCTCTACACGTCCGGCATCGACGCCGTCATCATCGAACAGCGCAGCCCCGACTATGTGCTGGGCCGCATCCGCGCCGGCGTGCTGGAGCAGGTCAGCATGGACCTGCTGGACCAAGCCGGCGTCGGCGCCCGCGCCCATGCCGAAGGGCTGCCGCACGACGGCATCGAGCTGCTGTTCAAGGGAGCCCGCCACCGCATCGACCTGCACGCGCTGACCGGCGGCAGCCGGGTGACGGTGTACGGCCAAACCGAGGTGACGCGCGACCTGATGGACGCCCGCGCCGCCGAAGGCCTGACCACGGTATACGACGCCCAGAACGTGAGCGTGCACGACTTCGACGGCCAGCAGCCGCGCGTGACGTACGAGAAGGACGGCCAGACGCACGAGGTGCTGTGCGACTTCATCGCAGGCTGCGACGGCTACCACGGCGTGTGCCGCGCCAGCGTGCCCGAGGGCGCGCTGCGCACCTACGAGCGCGTCTACCCCTTCGGCTGGCTGGGCGTGCTGGCCGACGTGAAGCCCGTGTCGCACGAGCTGATCTACGCCAACACCGAGCGCGGCTTCGCGCTGTGCAGCATGCGCAGCAACACGCGCAGCCGCTACTACCTGCAGGTGCCATCGACCGACAAGGTGGAGCAGTGGAGCATCGAGCAGTTCTGGACCGAACTGGGCCACCGCCTGGACCCCGAGGCGCGCGAGAACCTGGTCACCGGCCCGGCCCTGGAGATGAGCATCGCCCCGCTGCGCAGCTTCGTGGCCGAGCCCATGCGCTTTGGCCGCCTGTTCCTGGCGGGCGACGCCGCCCACATCGTGCCGCCCACCGGCGCGAAGGGCCTGAACTTGGCTGCGAGCGACGTGGGGTACCTGTGGAATGCGCTGTCGGACTATTACCGCGACCAATCGAGCGCGGGCATCGACACGTATTCGGACCGCTGCCTGCGCCGCGTCTGGCGCGCCGAGCGTTTCTCGTGGTGGTTCACCTCGCTGATGCACCGCTTTCCGGACACGGGCGAGTTCGGGCAGAAGATGCAGGAGGCGGAGCTGGATTACTTGGTGAATTCACGCGCGGCGTCCACGTCGCTGGCGGAGAACTATGTGGGGTTGCCGCTGGATTTTGCGCTGCGTGAGCCCTCGTAATCCGCTCTTCAAGCGTTTGAAGCGGTTTCGATACATGCTTGACGGGGGCGCGGACGTCGTGCACCCCCTGCAACGCATCAAGAGCCAATAACGCATCTCAGTCGAGGGGAAAATCCTTGTCTAAGATGCCTTCACAACGCTCGCAATAAAGATACCTGGTTTTGGTTCCGGCCGCCAACGCGCCCCATCCCGTGGCGCCATCCAGAGTGAGTCGATAGGTCTTTCCTTTGTGGGACCGCACAAAACCCTCGGCCGTGCAGTCATCCAGGATCAATGCCCGTTGATAATTGAATGCCGTACTTGGGACAGCATGTTTTATGAAGAATCGCATTTTTCGCTCGGTCAATACCGAATCGACGCAATGATCTTGATTGCCCGATGAATTCGCTCCCGCAGAATTCTTGACAATATACGTCGCCTTGGAGTCTTTCTGGAGGAGCGGAAAATCGTCCGCCGCGTGGGCAAACGCGGCGACTCCTGCGGCCATCACGGCAAGGGTTGTCGACAACAGTTTTGGCATCACCACTCCGCAGTGGCCGCTTCCGTGACGTTCTTGCGGCTGACGGTGGGGTGCCGAAAGACATCTGCTTTCTCCAAGCTCAAGGTCTGCAGCAGTTCCTCCAGCAGATATTTGAAAGACATCTGTTGTGCACCCGTCAACGCCTCGTACACCGAATGATCGTTAAAAAAACGCTTTTGCTGAACGTCGCTCAGCCCTTTGGGCATTGGTTTGTTAGCCGGCAGGAAAGCTTGGCCCACGATCTCGATCCCGATGGTTTCGGAATTGGACGGATATCTTTCAGGCACTGATTTTTTCATTTCCGCTGCGTGCATTCGGGTGACGCCCATCTTCTTGTATGCCGAATTTTCAGAAGGCGTGCATTTCACTTCAGCAAGGCAACGGGCGCGTATCGGACCAATATGATTGGTGCGATACATGATAGAAGCCGTCTGATATATAACACCCGTTTTCGAAATAAGAAAATGAGCACCATTGGCGCCTGGTTGTTTATAACTAGCCAGTGTGGAATTCTCGGTAGAAGAACCGGTTTGATGGGCAATGATGCCCATCACGGCAGCCATTTTTGAACGCTCGATGGATGTTACCCTGTGAGCAACCACCCTGGAATTTTCGATCACCATCCCGTCAGCACTTAGCTTCAACATAATCCGCCCCGCAATGAACCTATTGATATGCGCGACAGATTTCATTTGAAGGCAAATCTTTCAACAAGGAAATTTTCAAGTTGAAACGTTTTCAGATGTAAGGGCAAATAAAAAGCGGCCGTGAGGCCGCTTTTTACGCAGATATCTTTTTTTGTATAGGTATCAATGGCGGAAGTGGCGCACGCCGCTGAACACCATCGCCACGCCACGCTCATTGGCTGCGTCGATGACTTCGTTGTCGCGCATCGAGCCGCCGGGCTGGATGACGCAGGTGGCGCCTGCGTCCACCACCACATCCAGGCCGTCGCGGAAGGGGAAGAACGCGTCGCTCGCCACCACGGTGCCCTGCAGCGACAGGTTGGCGTGGCCGGCCTTGATGCTGGCGATGCGGGCGGAATCGAGGCGGCTCATCTGGCCGGCGCCCACGCCCATGGTCATGCCGCCCTTGCAGAAGACGATGGCGTTGCTCTTGACGTACTTGGCGACCTTCCAGGCGAACAGCAGGTCTTCCAGTTGCTCCAGCGTGGGCTGCTTCTGGGTGACCACCTTGAGGTCGATCAGCGACAGCTCGTGGTTGTCGGCGGTCTGCAGCAGCAGGCCCGAGCCGATGCGCTTGGCATCCATGGCGTTGCGGCCGCGCTGCCAGTCGGTCAGCGTGTCGGTCTTGGAGGCGTGCGGTGGCAGCGCGATCTTGAGCAGGCGGACGTTGGCCTTGGCCTTGAAGACTTCCAGCGCCTCGGCGGTGAAGTCGGGGGCCATCAGCACTTCGACGAACTGCTTGCTGATCTGCGCGGCAGCCGCGCCGTCGAGCGTGCGGTTCACGGCGATGATGCCGCCGAAGGCGCTGGTGGGGTCGGTCTGGAAGGCCTTGCTGTAGGCATCCAGGGCATCCAGGCCCACGGCCACGCCGCAGGGGTTGGCGTGCTTGACGATGACGCAGGCAGGTGCCTCGAAGCTCTTGACGCATTCCCATGCCGCATCGGCGTCGGCGATGTTGTTGTACGACAGCTCCTTGCCTTGCACCTGCTCTGCGGTCACCAGCGAGCCGGGCGCGGGGTGCAGGTCGCGGTACAGCGCGGCCTGCTGGTGCGAGTTCTCGCCGTAGCGCAGGTCCTGCACCTTGGTGAAGATGCCGTTGCTCTGGCCGGCGAACTGGGCGCGCGTGGGCACGTAGGTCTCCGACAGCTTGTCTTCTTCGAACGTGACGGACGACAGGTAGTCGCTGATGGCGCCGTCGTACTGGGCGATGCGGTTGAACGCGGCCACCGACAGCGCAAAGCGCAGCTTGTGGGAGAGCTTGCCGCCGGCTTTCAGCTCGGCCAGCACAGCGTCGTACTGGTCGGCCGAGGTGATCACGCCCACGTCGTTCCAGTTCTTGGCGGCGCTGCGCACCATGGCGGGGCCGCCGATGTCGATGTTCTCGATGGCGTCGGCCAGCGTGCAGCCGGCCTTGGCCACGGTGGACTCGAACGGGTACAGGTTGACCACCAGCAGGTCGATGGTGTCGATGCCGTGCTCCTTCAAGGCGGCCATGTGCTCAGGCAGTTCGCG
The DNA here is from genome assembly GCF_044542805.1 of Acidovorax sp. NPDC077693. Lineage (NCBI taxonomy): Bacteria > Pseudomonadati > Pseudomonadota > Betaproteobacteria > Burkholderiales > Comamonadaceae > Acidovorax > Acidovorax sp. NPDC077693. Next base: position 131,511 of record NZ_JBITVD010000002.1, read on the forward strand.
GCGGGCCAGCAGGCCGCCGTGCACCGTGGGGTGCAGCGTCTTCACGCGGCCATCCAGCATCTCGGGGAAGCGGGTGACCTCGGCCACCTCGGTCACGGGCAGGCCGTTATCGGCCAGCAGCTTGGCGGTGCCGCCGGTGGACAGCAGCTTGATGCCCAGCGCGTGCAGGGCCTGGGCGAATTCGACGATGCCGGTCTTGTCGGAGACGGAAAGAAGTGCGTTCATGGCAGTGGTGGTGGGGAGAGTTTGAATAAAAACAGGGCCTACCGCTTTATGGATAAGCGCTAGCAGCTATAAATTTAATAGCAATAGGTTGTGCGGGTCGTCACAGCAGCTTGTGCAGCGACAGCTTCTTGCGCAGGGTGTTGCGGTTCAGGCCCAGCCATTCGGCGGCGCGGGACTGGTTGTTGTCGGCCTGCTGCATCACCACTTCCAGCAGCGGTTTTTCGACCACGCGCACCAGCATGTCGTACATGCCGTCGGGCGTCTCTCCGCCCAGGTCGCGAAAGTAGCCTTGCAGGCTCTCGCGCACGCATTCCTCGATGTGTTTCTTGCTCATGCAGCCATTCCCTCTTGTTCTTCTGTGTCAGCGTCCACGCCGGTGGCGGCGGGCAGCCGGTCCATCTGCTGCCCCAGGGCATCCAGGTGGTCGGCCACGGACTGCCACTGCGTGGCGCTGTCTTCGATCGTATTGATGTGTTGCCTGAAGGCCTCGCCGCCGGGCAGCGCGCGCAGGTACCAGGCAATGTGCTTGCGCGCACTGCGCACCCCGGTCAGTTCGCCGTACAGGCTGTAGTGGTCGTGCAGGTGGTCCAGCAGCAGGCGCCGCACCTCGGCCACCAGGGGTGGTGCCAGGTGTTCGCCCGTGGCCAGGAAGTGGCCGACCTCGCGGAAGATCCACGGCCGGCCCTGGGCGGCGCGGCCGATCATGATCGCGTCGGCCCCGGTAGCGGCCAGCACGTCGCGCGCCTTTTCGGGCGATGTGATGTCGCCGTTGGCCACCACGGGCACTTTCACGGCGGCCTTGACCGCAGCGATGGTGTCGTACTCCGCATGGCCACGATAGCCCTGCTCGCGCGTGCGGCCGTGCACGGTCAGCATCTGGATGCCCACGCCTTCGAAAGCGCGGGCGAGCTGCACCGCGTTCTTGTGCTCCTGGCACCAGCCGGTGCGCATCTTCAGCGTGACGGGCACGTTGAAGGGCGCGCAGGCCTCAACCACCGCTTCGGCGATCTCCACCGCCAGGGCCTCGTTCTGCATCAGCGCGGAGCCCGCCCATTTGTTGCAGACCTTTTTCGCGGGGCAGCCCATGTTGATGTCGATGATCTGCGCGCCACGCTCCACGTTGTAGACCGCGGCCTCCGCCATCATCTGCGCCTCGGTGCCGGCGATCTGCACGGCAATCGGCCCGGGCTCCCCCTCATGGTTGGCCCGGCGCGAGGTCTTGAGGCTGTTCCACAGGTCCTTGCGCGAGGTCACCATCTCGCTCACCGCGTAGCCCGCGCCCAGCGCCTTGCACAACTGGCGGAACGGCCGGTCCGTGACGCCCGCCATCGGGGCGACGAACAACCGGTTCGCCAAAGGAATGTGGCCGATGTGCATGGGTAGGGTGCGGGAGGGGGCAGCAGCGAATGCTGAAAAAGGAGGCGGATTGTACCTGCTCAAAATTTCAGCAAATGAAATGTTCCGTCCCGTGAAAACCAGGGGCTGCCGGTGCGGCCGGACATGCCCCTCGCGCCCAGCCCAGCAGAGGCCGCCGCTTGCGCACACGATGGCACGGCCCGATTCACCCTGGCACGCCGCTGGCCGTGGCGGCCAGCCTCCTATCAACGCGCTGCCAGATCGGTCTCGGACGATGGGGCGGGCACCGCGCCGCGCTGCGCGAAGAGCCACCAGGCGGTGGGCAGGTTGTCGAACTGATGGCGGGCCATCAGGCCGCGCAGCCATTCGCGGTTGTGCTGCACGTCGGGCGAAAAGCCCTGTGCGCCGGGTTGCGCACCCGCCAACTCCACACCGGCCGGGGTGCCCATGTCGACATCGTGGCCATCGGCCAGCGGGCCGCGCACCACCTTGCTGGCCTTGGCGCCATCCACCACCTTCACCTGCACCACCCAACCGCTGCGGCTTTGCGCCACCTGGCACGACGCACGGAAGGCCAGGCCCTGGGCCTTGAGCTCCTGCGCAATGCCCTGCAGCGCGTTGCGTGAGGCCGCAGTCTCGGCACAACCTTGCGCCGCCCCGCGACCAGGTCCAGTCACGCCCACCAGCGGCTCTGGCGATGTCGATACCGCCGCCTGGGGGCTGTGCACGCACGCCGCCAGCAGCAGCAGCGCCATGGCCACCGACGACCAGCGCGTGCCCGAAGGCACCTTGGCGCTGGCGCGCCCGGCACGGTCTGCATGGTGTGCCAGTGGGGACAGGGAGTTTTTCTGCATGGGGGCCTCCTGTGCGGCGCCTGGAAGGAAGAACAGATTTCAGCGGCACCGTGTTGCTTCACGATACAAATCGGGCCGTGGCGGGCCCATGCGCAGATGCCGCGGGCCGGCGTAGGACAGCGCCCCCATGCGCGGACCACCCTGTTTTGCCGCCCTACACTTCGCCGCTATGGAAATCTGGATGCAACACTGGATGCAGCAGCTGCTGGAATGGCTGGCTTTGCCGCAGTTCGGCCTGAGCACCGTCTTCATCGTCTCGTTCATCTCGGCCACCTTGCTGCCGCTGGGCTCGGAGCCCGCCGTGTTCGGCCTCATCAAGATCAACCCCGCAATGTTCTGGCCGGCGATCCTGGTGGCGACGGCAGGCAACACGCTGGGGGGTGGCGTGAGCTGGTGGATGGGTGTGGGCGCGCACAAGGCGGTGGACAAGGCACGGGGCGGCCACACAGACGTGCGTGCCCTGGCCTGGCTGCAGCGCTTCGGCGCCCGCGCCTGCCTGCTGAGCTGGCTGCCGGTGGTCGGCGACCCGCTGTGCGCGGTGGCCGGCTGGCTCAAGCTGCCGTTCTGGCCCTGCCTGGCCTACATGGCCATCGGCAAGTTCATGCGCTACCTGGTCATGACCAGCGTGCTGCTGCACTTCATGCCCGGCAAGCTGGGCGGCTGACCGCCTGCGCCCTGAGCGCAGGCCTACAGGAAAGCGTGGGCGCTCGACTCCGACAGTACCGAGTCGCCCTTGGCCACGGGCTCCTCGACCACCACCTGGTTGCGACCGCCCTCCTTGGCCATGTACATCGCCGTGTCGGCGCGCGAGAAAAACTCCAGCACCGACTCGCCCAGCACATACTGGGTGACGCCGATGGACACCGTCACCCGGCCCTTGAGCAGGCCGCTCCAGGCGTGCGACTCGACCTGCGCTCGGATGCGCTCGCAGGTGTTGAGCGCCGGCAGCAGCGAGGTGGCGGGGAAGATCAGCAGGAACTCCTCGCCGCCGTAGCGCCCGAACACATCGCCGCCGCGCACGCCCTGCTGCGCGATGCGCGCGAACGTGCGCAGCACCTCGTCGCCGCCCAGGTGGCCGAGCTCATCGTTGATGCGCTTGAAGCGGTCGATGTCCAGCACGGCCAGGCACAGCGGGATGCCACTTTCGTCGGCCAGCTGCTTTTGCTCTTCGAGCGCGGCCAGCACGTAGCGCCGGTTGAAGCAGCCCACCAGGGTGTCGCGCTGCGCGTCTTCCTGGATGTTCTTGATCTTGCGGCTGGCATGGTAGAGGCTGCGGTACAGGCGCTGCACCCGGCCCATCAGCAAGATGAAGGCCGGCAGCGCCATCAGCAAGGCCAGCCCGTGCAGCACCTCCAGGCGCAGCAGCGCGGCATTGCGCTGGTCCAGGTAATGCAGCCCCACCACCCCCGCGTACAGCACCATGAGGCAGGCCGACAAGCCCAGCAGCGTGCGGCGCGGCACGGTGAACGTGCCATAGGCCACCGCCACGAACGCGAAGGGCGCCAGCAAGATCTGCGTGACGGGCTCCAGGTAGAACAGCACCAGCATGCACGCCAGCGCGGCGGCCACGATGGCCAGCTTGACGTGCCGGTGCCGCAGCTTCTGGTGCAGCCTGGTGGCAAACACCGCCCAGAAGACCAGGCAGCACAGCACCGCCAAGCCCGCCAGCACCAGCAGCACCTGCGCGGAGACCACGTCCAGCGCGTAAAAACCCACCAACGCCACCGCGTACAGCCCGATCAGCCCCGTCGCCTGCAGCCATTGCTGCGCCACGCTCATGCCGCGCGCGCCCTGCGCGCCCAGTCCGTCCATGGCGCGCCGGGCCGGACGCACCGCCGCGGCCGACGAGGAGTCATCGAACTCCATGACTGCGTCGGACAAGGGAAAGGCATCCGTGGCAGAAAACGGATTCTTGCGTCCAAAAAACATGTGGGAGGGCAGGCGGAGCCTGGGTTCGTTCGGGTGGCAACATCTTGCCGGGGTGCGCGGGCCCTTGGCAAGCTGCCTGGGGCAGGCCCCGCGCATCTTACGCAGAACTGACATCACACCACACGGTGTTTTCCAGTAGCGGGCAGCGCCACACGCCCAGTTTTGAGAAAGATCAACCCATGGGGGCATGGACCGCCGTGCGCAGCGGCCGCCGCGCACTGCAGCGCGGCGCATCATAGGCGCGCGGGCTCCGTCCTGCGCACCGACCACCAACCTTCAGCAGAATAGACGCAAAGAGCCGCCCAGATCAGCACAAAACCCACCAATCGCGCGGGCTCGAAGGCCTCATGAAACACCCATACGCCCAGCGCGAACTGCAGGCTGGGCGAGATGTACTGCAGGATGCCCAGCGTGGACATGGGAATGAGCCGCGCGCCCGCCGCAAACAGCAGCAGCGGCACGGCGGTGAGCGGCCCGGCCACCAGCAGCCAGCCCAGGGTGGCTGCGTTGTCGCCCTGCACCACCGCCCCCTGCCCCTGCCAGGCCCACCAGCCGAGCACGACGGCGGCCACCGGGGCCAGCAGCATCGTCTCGAGCGCCAGGCCCTCCAGGGCCCCCAGGGTGGCCACCTTGCGCAGCAGCCCGTAGACCCCGAAGCTCGAGGCCAGCACCAGCGCGATCCAGGGCAGCCGGCCCGCCTGCACCGTGAGCCACAGGACCCCCGCGGCCGCCACGGCCACCGCCACCCACTGCCCGGGGCGCGGACGCTCGTGCAAAAACACATAGCCCAGCGCGACGTTCACCAGCGGCAGGATGAAGTAGCCCAGGCTCGCGTCCACCACGTGCTGGTTCTGCACCGCCCACACATAGGTCAGCCAGTTGCCCGACAGCAGCAGCGCCGACAGCGCAAACGCCCCCAGCACCCGGGGCTGGCGCACGACAGCCCCCATCCACGCCCATTGCCGGCGCACCAGCAGCACCGCCAGCACGAACACCAGCGACCACAGCGTGCGGTGCATCACCACCTCCACCGACGGCACATCGGCCACCTGCTTGAAGTACAGCGGGAACAGGCCCCAGGCGACATAGGCCAGCGCGGCGTAGAGGATTCCGGGGTTCATGGCAGCAAACCCGGTTGCGCTATTGAAATCATAGCTGTTACCGCTTTATCTGCCTGCGCTAGCGGCATTTTTCTTGAAATCAGTGAGCCACGGAGCTGCGCACAAAACTGGCGCGCCCCCAGATCAGCGGACGCCGTGGAACGGGCTCCGCCAGGCCACCGGCGTCGTCCCGCTGCCCGCATTGCGCGGCAATGCGAGAGCGGGGGCCGAGGGCCGCGGCTCCAAGCCTGCCTGCGCAGGGTTGGACGGCCTGAAGAGCTACAGCCTCTGGCGGCCGGCACCGAGCCGCACAGCGGCTCAGGGGGCATCACACATTGAACAGGAAGTTGAGCACGTCGCCGTCCTTGACGACGTACTCCTTGCCTTCGGCGCGCATCTTGCCCGCGTCCTTGGCGCCCTGCTCGCCCTTGTAGTGGATGTAGTCGTCGAACGCGATGGTCTGCGCACGGATGAAGCCACGCTCGAAGTCGCCGTGGATCACGCCGGCAGCCTGCGGCGCGGTCGCGCCCACGGGCACCGTCCAGGCGCGCACTTCCTTCACACCGGCCGTGAAATAGGTCTGCAGCCCCAACAGGCTGAAGCCCGCGCGGATCAGGCGGTTCAGGCCGGGCTCTTCCAGGCCCATCTCCTGCAGGAACATGTCGCGGTCTTCATCGCCCATCTCGGCCATCTCGGCCTCGATCTTGGCGCAGATGGCCACCACCGGGGCGCCCTGGGCGGCGGCGTATTCCTTCAGGCGGTCGAGCAGCGGGTTGTTCTCGAAACCGTCTTCGCTCACGTTGCCGACGAACATCGCAGGCTTGGCCGTGATCAGGCAGAACTGCTTGAGCAGCGGCGCGTCTTCCTTGCTGACGGGCACGCTGCGGGCGGGCTTGCCCTGGTCCAGGGCCGCCTGGATGGGCGTGAGCAGCGCGACGATCTTGGCGGCTTCCTTGTCGTTGCCCGACCGGGCGGCCTTGCTGTAGCGGTTCAGTGCCTTCTCGACCGTCGTCATGTCTGCCAGGCACAGCTCGGTCTGGATGACCTCGATGTCGGCGATCGGGTCCACGCGGCCGGCCACGTGGATCACGTTCGGGTCTTCGAAGCAGCGCACCACGTTCACGATGGCGTCGGTTTCGCGGATGTGGGCCAGGAACTGGTTGCCCAGGCCTTCGCCCTTGGAGGCACCGGCCACCAGGCCGGCGATGTCCACGAACTCGACGATGGCGGGGACCACGCGCTCGGGCGAGACCACCTCAGCGAGCTTTTGCAGGCGCGGGTCGGGCACTTCCACGACGCCCGTGTTGGGCTCGATCGTGCAGAAGGGATAGTTCTCGGCGGCGATGCCAGCCTTGGTCAGCGCGTTGAAGAGAGTGGACTTGCCCACATTGGGCAGGCCCACGATGCCGCATTGGAGGCTCATGGCAGGGCTTTCTGGAATTCGGAGACAAACCGCCGATTTTACGGCGCGCCAGCCATGGCCCTCCGCGAGGGTCTGTTCAGGCCTCAGTCAAACCGCAGATCGGCCGCCACCCGCTGCCCCACGCGCAGCACCTGGCCGGCGCCCTGGCGCACGATGGCGTTCATGCCGAAGGTGATGGCACCGTTCAGGCGCCGGTCCGCGCGGTAGGTCCGCAGCGTTGCCCCGACCTCGGGGCTTCTCTCGGCGGTGGCCGGGTCGATGTCCGGAATGGGGCAGCGTGCGCAGGGCTTGACGCCCTGCAGATGGATCTCGCCCTCGGCCCCGCCGTCCACCCGCACCATGTCCACCCGGTCTTCGTCGTGGGCATCCACGCCGCCCAGCACCACGTTGGGCCGAAAGCGCTCGATGCCGACGGCGCCGTGGCCGGCGGCCGTGAGGCGGTCGTTCAGCTCCTGCATGGATGCCTCGCTCGCCACCAGCACCGGGAATCCGTCCGAGAACTGGTTGGGCGCCTCGACGCCCCCCGTCCAGTCCATGCTGGACAGGCGCCGGTGCTCGGGATCGAAGCGCACCAGGCGGCAGGGCTGGCCCAGGAAGTCGGTGAACCACTGGGCCGCCACCGCGCCCATGTCCCAGGCGGGCACGGTGTCGCGCCAGACGGTCACCGTGGCGGGCGCCTCCACCGCGTCGATGGCCACGTGCAGCGCCAGCATGCCCGGCGCGCGCAGCACCATCTCCTCGGTCTTGAGCTGCGGGCGGATCAAGGCCATGCGCGGCAGCGCGCGCTGGGTCAGGAACATGCCATCGGCATCGACCACCATCCAGGCGCGGTCCAGGTCCAGGCCCGTCTCGGTGAGCAGCGCCTCCCGCACCTCGATGCCCGCGCACGACTTGACGGGGTAGACAAACAGGCGCGCGATGGTGCCGGACAGATCGGAATCGGGGTTGAAACTCACGCCAGCACGCTCCTGAAAAACGGACCCTTGGACACGGGGAAGATGCCCCTTCCCCGCAATTTTGCACTGCGCACGGCGGCCCGGCACGGCTCCTACAATGCCCCTCATGGCCCAAACCTTTGATATTTGCATTCGCGGCACCGGCGTGGTGGGCACCACCCTGGCATTGCTGCTGGCACGGGACCGGCTGAAAGTGGCGCTGCTGCCCGCCCCCGGCCCCAAGAATCCTGCCGCAACCGACGTACGGGCCTATGCACTCAACCTGGCGTCCCGGCAGTTGCTGGAATCCCTGCGCAGCTGGCCCGACGAAGAACACGCCACCGCCGTGCGCCAGATGCAGGTGCAGGGCGACCAGGGCGGCGCCGTGCGGTTCGACGCGGCGGCCCAGGGCGTGCAGGCCCTCGCCTGGATCGTGGACGTGCCCGCCCTGGAATCACGCCTGGCCGAGGCGGTGCGCTACCAGCCCCATGTCGAGGTGGTGAACGCCCCCGTCCCCGCCGCGCTCACCGTGGTGTGCGAGGGCCGGGCCAGCAGCACGCGGGACGAATTTGGCGTGAACTTCGACGTCACGCCCTACGCCCAGCACGCGATCGCCACCCGGCTGCGGTGCGAGCGCCCCCACGGGCAGGTGGCCCGGCAGTGGTTTCTGCCCGACGGCATCCTGGCTTTTTTGCCTTTGGGCGGGCGGGAGGGGAACTCCGTCGCGGTTGTGTGGTCCGTCCTGCAGGAGCAGGTGGCGCCGTTGCTGGCGCTGTCACCGCAGGAATTCGCCCAGCGGCTGCAGACTGCGAGCCAGGAGGCCCTGGGCGCACTGGAATTGACGGCCGAGCGCGCTGCCTGGCCCTTGCAGCTGGCCCGGGCCGACCGCTGGTGCGGGCCCGTGCCCGGCACCGCTGCCGGCCGCCCGGCCCGCAGCTGGGCGCTGGCCGGCGACGCCGCCCACAATGTGCACCCGTTGGCAGGACAGGGGCTGAACCTGGGGCTTGCGGATGCGCAGGCGCTGGCGGCCGTGCTGCATGGGCGTGACTATTGGCGCAGCGTGGCCGACCTGCGGCTGCTGCGGCGCTACGAGCGCGAACGCAAGGCGGCGCTGGTGCCGATGGGCCTGGCCACCGACGGGCTGCAGCAGCTGTTTGCGCGGCAGGAAGGTCCGATACAGGCGCTGCGCAACTGGGGCATGAAGGGCTTCGAGAGAAGCGGCCCGCTGAAGGACTTTGTGGCCCGGCAGGCCATGGGAATTTGATTGACGACGACCACAGCGGACGCCTTGGCGGCCGCCGACCATTGAACCCGAGAACACCATGAAATTGATTCCCATCCTGATCACGGCCATCGGCCTTTTCGCCAGCGCGGCGGCATCCGCCCAGGAGGCCGACATCCGCAAGGCGCTGGCCGAGCGCATCCCGCAGATGGACAAGATCGACGAGGTGCGCCCCACGCCCATGAAGGGGCTGTACGAAGTGCGCATCGGCACCGACCTGTTCTACACCGACGCCAAGGGCAACTACGTGATCCAGGGCGAGCTGATCGACGCCAAGGCGCGCCGCAACCTCACCGAAGACCGCATCGCCAAGCTGACCGCGGTGGACTTCTCGGCGCTGCCGCTCAAGGACGCCTTCACCATCGTGCGCGGCGACGGCAAGCGCAAGGTGGCGGTGTTCGAGGACCCCAACTGCGGCTACTGCAAGCGCTTCGAGCGCGACCTGCAGAACGTGGACAACGTGACGGTGTACCTGTTCCTGTACCCCATCCTGAGCCCCGACTCGGCAGAAAAGTCGCGCAACATCTGGTGCGCCAAGGACAAGGTCACGGCCTGGCAGGACCACATGGTGCGCGACAAGCCCGCACCCGCCGCCAGCTGCGACACCAGCGCCCTGCAACGCAACCTGGCCTTCGGCCGCAAGCACAAGATCACCGGCACCCCCACCCTGATCTTCGCCAACGGCACGCGCGTGCCGGGCGCCATCGGCGCGCAGGAAGTGGAAAAGCGCCTGGCCGAGGCCGGCAGCGAAGCCACCGGCGGCAACTGAACCCCACCGCACCCGCGGGAACGCGATGGCGTTCCCGGAGCCTGCCAGCAGGGCCCGGCGCTGCTGGCCACCACGCCAGAACACAGCACACGCCCATGCCCTCCACCCGCCACCACGAGCCCGCAGCCATCCACTACCGCGTGGAGCCTGCGGACCTGCATGCCCATCTCTTCAGCGTCACCCTGACCATCGCCCACCCCCAGGCGCTGCAGGAAGTGTCCCTGCCGGTATGGATTCCGGGGAGCTACCTGGTGCGCGAGTTCTCCAAGAACCTGCAGGAGCTCACGGCACACCAGGGCAAACACGCCGTGCCGCTCACGCAGCTGGACAAGCACCGCTGGCGCGCGGACTGCAGCGCGGACAAGCCCCTGGTGCTGACGTATGCCGTCTGCGCCTACGACACCTCGGTGCGCACGGCCTGGCTGGATGCATCGCGCGGTTTCTTCAACGGCACCAGCCTGTGCCTGCAGGTGCGCGGCCAGGAAAAGCAGGCCCACACGCTGGAGATGGCCAGCACCCCGGCGACGGCCGACTGGTCGGTGGCCACCGGGCTCACTGCGCTCAAGGTCGATAAAAAAGGTTTTGGCCTGTACCAGGCCGAGGACTACGACGAACTCGTGGACAGCCCGGTCGAGCTGGGCAGCTTCTGGGTGGGCCGCTTCACTGCGGCGGGCATCCCCCACCGCTTCGTCGTGGCCGGCGCCGCGCCATCGTTCGACGACAAGCGCCTGCTGGCGGATACGCAGAATATCTGCGAGACCGCCATCCGTTTCTGGCACGGCGACGGCGCCGCCCCGTTCAAGAGCTACGTGTTCATGCTCAATGCCGTGGGCGACGGCTACGGAGGCCTGGAGCACCGCAACTCCACGGCGCTCATCTGCGGGCGCAGGGACCTTCCCCGCGTGGGCGACAGCCGCGCGAGCGACGGCTACACCACGCTGCTGGGCCTGATCAGCCACGAGTATTTCCACACCTGGAACGTCAAGCGCCTGCGCCCCGCCGAATTCGCACAGCACGACTACGCAAGGGAGAACTACACCGACCTGCTGTGGTTCTTCGAAGGCTTCACCAGCTACTACGACGACCTGCTGCTGCGCCGTGCGGGATTGATCGACGACGCAACCTACCTGAAGCTCATCACCAAGACCATCAACCAGGTGCACCAGACCCCGGGGCGCATGGTGCAGACCGTGGCCCAGGCGAGCTTCGATGCCTGGGTCAAGTACTACCGCCAGGACGAGAACACCCCCAACGCCACGGTGAGCTACTACACCAAGGGGTCGCTGGTCGCGCTGTGCCTGGACCTGGCGCTGCGCCGCGACGGCAAGAGCACGCTGGACGACGTGATGCGCGCGCTGTGGAAACGCTGCCAGGGCGGCCCCATGACGGAGGACGACCTGCGTACCGTGCTGCGGGAACTGGGCGGGCGGTCTTTCGACGCGGACATCGCGCAGTGGGTGCACAGCACGGCAGAACTCCCCCTGGCCGAACTGCTGGCGGCGCACGGCGTGCACCTGCAGGCAGAGGCACCGCAATGGGCCCAGCGCCTGGGGCTGCGCGTGGCCGAAAACCACAGCGTGCAGATCAAGACCGTGCTGCGCGCGGGCCTGGCCGAACAGGCCGGCATCGCACCCGGGGACGAATGGCTGGGCGTGGAGGTGCAGGGGCAAGGCTGGCGCATCAGCAAGCTCGACGACGTGGCGTTCTATGCAGGCGCCGAAACCTCGGTGACCGCCCTGGTGGCACGCGACGGCCGGCTGCTGCGCCTGGCGCTGGAGCTGCCCCCCCGCGGCCAGAGCGCGGCGCCTCGCAAACCCGCCCGGCACGCTCCGGCCCCCGATACCGTCAGCCTCTCGGCCGCCGACGCGACCGCACTGGGGCGCTGGCTGGCGTGATCGCCGCCGGATGCGCGGCCGCGGTACGGCCTTTTACCTACCGCGCCACGCGCCGGGCCGCAATGCGGACCTGCTTGGGTATATTGCCGACAGCCCTTCACAACAAACCATAAACCAGGAGATACCATGGCCTACGAAACCATCGAAGTCCGCGTCGAAGCGGACAAGGTCGGCGTAATCACGCTGAACCGCCCCAAGCAGCTCAACGCCCTGAACGACCAGCTCATGAACGAGCTGGGCGCGGCCCTGAAGGATTTCGACGCCAACGAGGCGATCGGCGCCATCATCGTCACCGGCAGTGAAAAGGCATTTGCAGCGGGCGCCGACATCGGCGCGATGGCCAAGTACAGCTTTGCCGACACCTACAAGGGCGACTACATCACCCGCAACTGGGAAGCCATCCGCTCCATCCGCAAGCCCGTGATCGCTGCCGTGAGCGGCTTTGCGCTGGGCGGCGGCTGCGAGCTGGCGATGATGTGCGACTTCATCATCGCGGCCGACAACGCGCGGTTCGGCCAGCCCGAGATCAAGCTCGGCGTGATCCCCGGGGCCGGCGGCACGCAGCGCCTGCCGCGTGCGGTGGGCAAGTCCAAGGCGATGGACATGGCCCTCACCGGCCGCATGATGGACGCCACCGAAGCCGAGCGCGCCGGCCTCGTCAGCCGCGTGGTGCCCTACGACAAGCTCATGGACGAAGCACTGGGTGCGGCCATCCTCATTGCCGGCTTCTCGCAGATCGCGGTGATGGCCGCCAAGGAATCCGTGAACCGGGCGTTCGAAGGCAGCCTGTCCGACGGCGTGATGTTCGAGCGCCGCCTGTTCCACGCCCTGTTCTCCACCCAGGACCAGAAGGAAGGCATGGACGCGTTCATGAACAAACGCACGGCCAACTTCACACACCAATAATTTTTGTTCTATAATCTTGGTCTTACGGTCGTATAGCTCAGTTGGTTAGAGCGCAGCATTCATAATGCTGATGTCGGTGGTTCAAGTCCACCTACGACCACCACATTCGAGTGACCGCCAAAAGCCCGCAACGCGCCAGTGATTGCGGGCTTTTTTGTGGCCGCGGCGCCCTTGCCGTGGCGGTAAGTCCTTGTACGAAAACGGTTTTCTGGGCCCCCTGGCCCGTAAAATCGGCCTCCCCCACCTTGTTACCAGCCTCTGGATACACACCATGAACCGCTGCACCCCTGCCCCTCACTCCCCTCCGGCCAGCACCGGCCGGCGCCTGCATGCTGCGCGTGCGCTGGCTGCGGCCAGCCTGTCGGCCCTCGCCTGCCTGGCAATGCCCGCCCATGCACAGGTCCAGCCCGGCCTGGGGGTGGCGCGCAACTTTCCGGACGCATCGCTGCGGGGCAGCCTGACCGTCCAGGGTGGCTCCGATGCCGTGCTCAACGGGCGCAACATCCGCATGGCGCCCGGCATGCGCCTGTTCAGCCCCCAGAACTCGCTGGTCATGCTGCACACGGTGCAGGGCCAGACCTTCAAGGTCAACTACCTGATCGAGAACAGCACGGGCATGCTGCTGTCCGCCTGGATCCTGACCGAAGGCGAAGCGGCCCAGCCGCGCAATGGCTCGGACACGATCCAGTTCAATTTCCGCACCGACTCGGATCCGGTGAAGAAGTAACCCGGCGCCCGCAGCCCCTGCCGGGTTGCCCAACGCCCCAGCGGCCGCCCGACGCGCGCCGCCGCATCCCCATTCGGACACGAGATTGATTGCCATGGCCTCCAAAAAAGTCTTCATCAAAACCTTCGGCTGCCAGATGAACGAGTACGACTCGGACAAGATGGCCGACGTGCTCAATGCAGCCCAGGGCTATGAGCCTACGCAGAACGTGGACGAGGCCGACCTCATCCTCTTCAACACCTGCTCGGTGCGCGAGAAGGCGCAGGAGAAGGTCTTCAGCGACCTGGGCCGCATCAAGCACCTCAAGGCCCGCGGCGTGAAGATCGGCGTGGGCGGCTGCGTGGCCAGCCAGGAAGGCGCCGAGATCATCAAGCGCGCGCCCTATGTCGACGTCGTGTTCGGCCCCCAGACCCTGCACCGCCTGCCCGAGCTGCTGAACCAGCGCGAACGGCTGGACCGTCCGCAGGTGGACATCAGCTTCCCGGAGATCGAGAAATTCGACCACCTGCCGCCGGCACGTGTCGAAGGCGCCAGCGCGTTTGTCTCCATCATGGAAGGCTGCAGCAAGTACTGCAGCTACTGCGTCGTGCCTTACACACGCGGCGAAGAGGTCAGCCGCCCCTTCGACGACGTGCTGGTGGAAGTCGCCGGCCTGGCCGACCAGGGCGTCAAAGAGATCACGCTGCTGGGCCAGAACGTGAACGCCTACCTGGGCAAGATGGGCGACACCAGCGAGATCGCCGACTTCGCGCTGCTGCTGGAGTACGTGGCCGACATCCCGGGCATCGAGCGCATCCGCTACACGACGAGCCATCCCAACGAGTTCACGCCCCGCCTGATCGACGCCTATGCCCGCATTCCCAAGCTGGCCAGCCACCTGCACCTGCCGGTACAGCACGGCAGCGACCGCATCCTGATGGCGATGAAGCGCGGCTACACCGCCATGGAATACAAGAGCACGGTGCGCAAGCTGCGCGCCATCCGCCCCGACCTGGCCATGAGCAGCGACTTCATCGTGGGCTTCCCCGGCGAGACGGAGGACGACTTCAACAAGATGATGAAGCTGATCGACGATATCCACTTCGACAACAGCTTCAGCTTCATCTTCAGCCCCCGCCCCGGCACGCCCGCGGCCGGCCTGCACGACGACACGCCGCACGACGTGAAGCTGCGCCGCCTGCAGCACCTGCAGGGCGTGATCAACGCCAACATCAAGTCCATCAGCGAAAGCCGCGTGGGCACGGTGCAGCGCATCCTGGTGGAAGGCGCCTCCAAGCGCGACACCACTGAACTGATGGGCCGCACCGAGTGCAACCGCGTCGTCAACTTCGTGGGCCAGCCCCGCCTGGTCGGCCAGATGGTGGACGTGACCATCACCGAAGCCAAGGCCTACACGCTGCGCGGCGAAGTCCTCACCCACGAGGCCGCGCTGGCCTGAAACCGCAGGAACAGCCCCTCCCATGTCCGCACCCAGCAGTCCACCCAGCGCTGGCACGCCCAGGGCGGGCGGTCCGCTCAACGGGTTTTCCTTTCAGCAGTTGCTGCTGCTGGCCTTCCTGCTGATTGCGGGACTGCTCGGCGTGAGCTCGCTGCGGGCGCTGCACACGCTGGAGCAGCTCATGGTGCAAAGCCGGCACGGTTCCACCCATGCCACCGCCATGGGCACGGCCGCGCAGGCACTGAACCAGCGCAGCCAGGCCCTGGAGCGGGCGGCCCGGCAGTCGCTGGTGCTGCGCGATGCGCCCCTGCGCCGCAGCTTCGATGAGATGTCGATCGAGGCCTCGGCCATCCTGGACCAATTGCAAAAAGACGGGCTCCCCGAGGAGCAGGCCATCGAATGGCGCCGGCACCTCGATAGCGTGAAGGAGTTGCTCAACGCCCCGCCTGAGCGCGCGCTGGACAACGAGCGGCTCGTGGCCGACGAGTTCGTGGCCATCGAGACGTTGAACCTGAACATCGCGCAGTCGATCCAGGACATCAATGCCCAGCGCAACCGCGAGCTGCAGGACCGCGTGGAAGCCAGCCGCCGCAATGTGACGCACCAGGTGGTGGGCGTGATCGTGCTGGCGCTGGTGCTGGCCCTGGCACTGGGCATCTGGCTGGCCCGTCCCTTCAAGCGCCTGGAGGGCGCCATCCGCCAGCTGGGCGAGAACCAGCTGGACGAACCGGTGGTGATCTCCGGCCCGGACGACGTGCGCCGCGTCGGCCAGCAGCTCGAATGGCTGCGCCTGCGGCTCCTGGAACTGGACGCCGACAAGGCGCGTTTCTTGCGCCACGTATCGCACGAACTCAAGACCCCGCTGGCTGCACTGCGCGAAGGCGTGGCACTGCTGCAGGACGGTGTGACCGGCGAGCTCAATGGCGGACAGCGCGAAGTGGCGCAGATCCTGCACCACAACACGCTGGTGCTCCAAAGCGAGATCGAGGCCCTGCTGCGCTTCAATGCCGCAGCCTTCGAGGCCCGCCAGCTGAAGCGGCGCGATACCGACCTGCTGGCGCTGCTGGAAGCGCAGGTGGAAAGCCAGCGGCTGCAGTGGCAGTCACGGGGCCTCAAGGTGCTGGTGGAAGGCTCGCCAGTCTCGCTGCCGATCGATGCCGACAAGATCGCCTCGGCGGTGAGCAACCTGCTGTCCAACGCGATCCGCTTTTCGCCCAAGGGCGGAACCTTGCGCATCGTGCTGTCGCGCGCTGCGGGCACTGTCCGGGTGGATGTCATCGACCAGGGCCCCGGCGTGGCACCGGCGGACCGTGACCACGTCTTCGAGCCCTTCTACCGCGGCGTGCGCCAGCCGGACGACGCCGTGCGCGGCACCGGCATCGGCCTGTCCATCGTCCAGGAGTACATCGCAGCCCATGGGGGCACGGTGCGCCTGGTGGACGAAGGCGCCACATCATTCTTTCGCATAGAACTACCGCATGCAGCCTAGCGACCTTCATCTTTTCGCGGCCACGGAGCGCACCCGCGCACTGACGAGCCCCGCGGCAGCACTTCTTCCGCTGGCGGCGGCGTGGCTGCTGGTCGGCTGCGGTGCGACGGCCCCGCAGGCCGCGACCCCGCCACCGCCCCCCGTGGCCGCCGTGGCGCCGGCTCCGGTCGAGGTCAAAACGCAGGACCACACCCCGCGCGCGGAGCCCCCGCCGCTGCCCGCTCCCAGCCCGGTGCTGCAGGTCCTGGCCCAGACCGACCTGACCCTGCGCATGGGACCGGCAGAGCTGGCAAGGGAAATCTCGCGCCTGAGCGATGCCGAAGAGGCCTCTGCCGAAACCCCGTTGCTGCTGGCGACCGCCCTGGCGCAAACCCGCCAGGCCGTGGACACGGCGCGCGCGCTGGGCCTGGTGCAACGCGTGCTCGCCAACCAGAGCGCGGCGTCCCAGGCACTGCACCCGCTGGCACGCCTGATGGAGGCCCGCCTGCTGAACCTGCGCCGGCTGGAAGACCAGCTGGACCGGCAGACGCAGCAACTGCGCGACGCGCAGCGGCGCAACGACCAGCTCAACGAGCGGCTGGAAGCCGTGCGCGCCATCGAGCGCAGCCTGACCACCCGCCCCCCGGTGCCAGCGGCCCCCGCATCCTCGCCCGGCAACGGCCCCCAACGTTCTGCCCCCTGACCTGCCCCATCACCATGCCCACCCACTCCACCCCTGCATCCCGCGCTGGCGCATCGGCCCGCATCCTTGTGGTGGACGACGATGCCGACATGCTGCGGCTGCTGTCGCTGCGCCTGAATGCCGCAGGGTACGAGGTGATTGCGGTGGGCTCTGCCGAAGCAGCGCTCGCGCAGCTCGACATGGCGCGGCCGCAGCTGGTGCTCAGCGATGTCCGCTTACCGGGGCGCGACGGGCTCGCGCTGTTCGACGAAGTGCGCGCGCGGCACCCTTCGCTGCCGGTCATCCTGCTGACGGCGCACGGCACCATCCCGGATGCGGTGGAAGCGACTTCGCGCGGTGTGTTCACCTACCTCACCAAACCCTACGACGGCAAGGACCTGCTCGAGAAGATCGGCCAGGCCCTGGCGCTGAGCGCGCCGGCCGTGACCCACGCCCACGCCAACGACGCCTGGCGCGCCGAGATCGTGAGCCGTTCCAACCGCATGACCGACCTGCTCGCCGAGGCCTACATGGTGGCCCAGTCGGATGCGAGCGTGCTGCTGCTGGGCGACAGCGGCGCGGGCAAGGAACTGCTGGCCCAGGCCATCCACCGGGCGAGCCCGCGCGCCGCCAAGCCCTTTGTGGCGGTGAACTGCGGGGCCATCCCCGAAGCACTGCTCGAATCCGAGCTGTTCGGCCACGTGAAGGGGGCCTTCACCGACGCCACCAGCAACCACAAGGGCCTGTTCCAGGCGGCCGATGGCGGCACGCTGCTGCTGGACGAGATCGGAGACATGCCGCCGGCCCTGCAGGTCAAGCTGCTGCGCGTGCTGCAGGAGCGCGCCGTGCGGCCCGTGGGCTCGAGCCAGTCCACGCCCATCGATGTGCGCATCATCTCTGCCACGCACCGCGACCTGGAAGCAGCCATGGCCACGGCCCAGTTCCGCGAGGACCTGTACTACCGCCTGAACGTGGTGACGCTGATGCTGCCCACGCTGGCCGACCGGCGCGAGGACATCGCGCTGCTGGCGAACCACTTTCTGGACCGCCTCGCACGCAAGTACGACAAGCGCCTGTCGGGCTTTGCGCCCGAGGCCCTGAAGGCACTGACCATGGCCGCGTGGCCCGGCAACGTGCGCCAGCTGTTCAACGTGGTGGAGCAGGTGTGCGCCCTGTCCACCACACCGCTCGTGCCGCTGACCCTGGTGCAGCGTGCGCTGCGCATCCCGTCGGCCCAGGTGCTCAGCTTTACCGAAGCGCGGCAGCGGTTCGAGCGCGAATACCTGGTGGGCCTGCTCAAGATGACCGACGGCAATGTCGCAGACGCTTCTCGCCTGGCCCAGCGCAACCGCACGGAGTTCTACCGCCTGCTGCAAAAGCACGCCCTCACCCCCGGCAACTTCAAGAGCGACACGGCGGCCGGCGATGATGTCGCCGAAGAGCGACACGACTAAGTCTTTGATTTTCAAAGCATTTTTTGTAGGCAACGCCATACCTGTCGCCACACAGCGACAAAAACATGGCTTTTGAGGCAGCAGAAACTGCTTGCACAATCGCTTACATGTACATCAAGGCCTAAGTCGTTGATATAGAACAGTTTTTCAGAGCTGGCACAGGGTTTGCCCTATATGCCGCATGCAAGCTGTTTTTTCTCCCTCCTCGCCTTTGCTCCGGCATGCCCAGCGGACCGTCGGTCTGCTGGCGCTGGCTCTGGTGGCCGCGAAGGCCCAGGCGCAAGGCTTCGACTTCGACAGCGTCACCCGCCTCGCCCGTGAGCGTGCCGAGAAGCCCTATCGGGCAGCTGGCGACAAGCTGCCGGCCGACCTGGCCAAGCTCAACTACGACCAGGTGCGCGACATCCGCTGGCGCCCCGACCGCGCGCTGTGGCGCGCCGAGAAGCTGCCTTTCGAGGCCATGTTCTTCCATCTGGGCCTGTACCAGAAGGAACCGGTGCTGATCAACGAGGTCACGCCGCAGGGTGCCCGCCACATCAGCTACAACCGTGCCGACTTCGACTACGGCAAGAACCAGGTCAAGCCCGAGGCCTGGGGCGACCTCGGCTTTGCGGGCTTTCGCCTGCACAACCACCTGAACTCCAACGCCTACAAGGATGAGCTGGTGGTTTTCCAGGGCGCAAGCTACTTCCGCGCGCTCGGCAAGGGCCAGCAGTACGGCCTGTCGGCCCGCGGCCTGGCCATCGACACCGTGGGCGCAGCCCCCGGGCAGAGCGAGGAGTTTCCGCGCTTCACCGAGTTCTGGCTGGTGCGGCCCGATCCGCTGTCGACCCAGGTCACGGTGTACGCGCTGCTGGATTCGCCCCGCGCCACCGGTGCCTACCGCTTCGACATCCAGCCCGGCACGCAGACCACCACCACCGTGCGCAGCCGCATTTTTGTGCGGCCGGGCGCAGGCAAGCCCATCGGCACGCTGGGCATCGCGCCGCTGACCAGCATGTTCTTCTTTGGCGAAAACCAGCCCCGCAAGGATGACTTCCGCCCCGAGGTGCATGACTCCGACGGCCTGATGATCGCCACCGGCGAGGGCGAATGGCTCTGGCGCCCGCTGCAGAACCCCAAGCAGACCGTCGTCACATCGTTCGCCACCAAGAACCCCAAGGGTTTCGGCCTGATGCAGCGCGACCGCCAGTGGGCCAGCTACGAGGACGTGGAAGCCCGCTACGAACGCCGCCCCAGCGCCTGGGTGCGCCCCCTGAACGACTGGGGTCCTGGCCGCGTTGAGTTGGTGCAGCTCAACACCCCCGATGAAACGCACGACAACATCGTCGCTTACTGGGTGCCTGCCCAGTTGCCCGCACCAGGCCAACCCCTGGAGTTCGCCTACGAGCTGAGCTGGCAGGGCGACGAGCAACAGCGCCCCCCGGGCGGCTGGGTGACGCAATCGCGCCGCGGCATGGGCTACACCAAGGAAACCGCTGCCGCCCTGCGCCAGCAAGCCCAGTTCGTCGTCGACTTCGACGGCCCTGCGCTCAAGGCCCTGCCACCCGAAGCCGCCGTGAAGGCGGTGGTGAGCACCGATGCCAACGGCAAGGTGCTGGAAAACATCGTCTACCGAAATCCCGCCACCGACCAGTGGCGCATGACTGTTCGCGTACAGCGCCAAAAGGCCGATCGCCCGATCGAGCTGCGCGCTTTTCTTCAACACGACAACAACGCTGTGAGTGAAACATGGACGCACATCATTCTTCCCGAGTAAGCCACGAGGCGCCCCATCGCTCCCCTGCCAAGGCAGCCGCGGCCGTGTCCCCTGGCCAGCCCGTGCCCTATCTGCGCGCCGTGCCCAGCCCACGCAGCGTGGTGCGCGAAGAGCGCCACCCGAACGCTGTCACGGCGCCGCCGCTGCACCGCGGGTCGATGACCCCGGTCCCCTGGCGCGGCTTCTGGAACAGCCTGAGCACCGCTGTGCTGCTGCGCCTCACAGGACGCGCCCGCAATGCCGGCCCTGCGCAGCCCAAGGATGAGCACACCCAGGCCTGGCAAGGTGCGGCGCAGCGCCGCCGCTGGACATTCATGGTGTTGACGGTGCTGGCCACGGCGCTGGCCAGCCTGCTGTTTGCGGGCGTGCAGCCCACGTACGACAACCCCTGGCTGGGCTATGGGCAGATCGCCTTGTTTGCCCTGCTGTCGGCCTGGGTGGTCACGGGATTCCTGACCGGCCTGATGGGGTTCTGGGTGATGGTGCGCGGCGACAAGCATGCGCTGTCGGTGCGCAGCGTGACCGAGCACCATCTGGCGCCCGATGCGCGCACCGCGATCATCATGCCGATCTGCAACGAAGACGTGTCGACCGTGTTCGCCGGCCTGCGGGCCACGTGTGAATCCGTCGCAGCCACCGGGCACGGCGCCACCTTCGACGTGTTCGTGCTGTCCGACAGCTATGACCCCGCCATTGCCGCCGCCGAGCGTGCTGCCTGGGAAGAGCTGCGCAGCGCCCTGGCGCAGCACGGCCAGCAACCGCAGGTGCAGGTGTACTACCGCCTGCGCACCCGCCGCACGCACCGCAAGGCCGGCAACGTGGCCGATTTCTGCCGCCGCTGGGGCAAGGACTACCGCTACATGGTGGTGCTCGATGCCGACAGCGTGATGAGCGGCGACTGCATCGTCTCCATGGCCAAGCTGATGGAAGCCAACCCTTCTGCCGGCATCATCCAGACCGCCACGCAGGCCATCGGCCACGTCACGCTGCACGCCCGTGCGCAGCAGTTCGCATCCCGCGTCACCGGCCGCCTGTTCACGCTGGGCATGCAGTACTGGCAGCTGGGCGAGTCCCACTACTGGGGCCACAACGCCATCATCCGCGTGGCGCCGTTCATGGAACACTGCGCTCTGGCGCCCATCAAGGGCAAGGGCGGCCTGGCCGGCGGCATCATGTCGCACGACTTTGTCGAAGCCGCGCTGATGCGCCGCGCCGGCTACCACGTGTGGCTGGTGTCCGACCTGATCGGCAGCTACGAGCAGCAACCCCCTGACCTGCTGGCCGAGCTGCAGCGCGACCGCCGCTGGTGCCAGGGCAACCTGCAGAACGCCCGCCTGATGGCCGAACCCGGCATCCACCCTGTGCACCGCTCGATGTTCGTGACGGGTGCCATGGCCTATCTGTCGGCACCGCTGTGGCTCGCGTTCCTGACGCTGGGCACGGCACTGTGGCTGTCGGGCGCCAAGCTGGTGGCCGACTGGCACATCCTGCCGGCCGAGTTGCTGGCGCTGTGGGCCTGGACGCTGTGCTTGCTGTTCCTGCCCCGCATCCTGGGCGTGGCAGCAGTGTTCATGCGCCGCGAGCAAGCGCAGTACGGCGGCGCTTTCAGCCTGCTCAAGAGCGCTGTGCTCGAAAGCGTGCTGGCCATCCTGCAAGCGCCCATCCGCATGCTGGCGCACTCGCTGTTCGTGGTGATCGCGCTGACGGGCCTGAAGCTCGAATGGAAGTCGCCCCCCCGTGAGGCCCATGCCGTGCCCTGGCTCCACGCCATGCGCCAGCTGGCCCCCATGAGCGCAATCATCGCTGTGCTGGCGCTGGGTGTGGCCTTCATCGACAGCAGCGCGCTGTTGTGGCTCATGCCCGTGGGCCTGCCCCTGGCGCTGGCGATTCCGCTGGCAGTGGTGACGAGCCAGATTGCGCTGGGCAAGGCGCTGCGCGCGCAGCGGCTGCTGCTGATCCCCGAGGAATCGTGGTCGCCTCCCGTGCTGCGCCGCGCCTGGCTGCATGCGAGCCGCCTGGCGCAGCCCGCACTGCGCGCGGCGTGACCGCCCTGTGACCCACGTCACACCCCCACGAAGCCGGTGCATGCACCGGCTTTTTTACGGTGAATCCGCGGCAAATCGACATCCAGGTCCCGCGATTTGGATGCGGACGATCGATGCAAGCACTTGAAACACTGCCCTGACAACTGCGTCAGGGTGACAGCACTCCTTTAGGATACGGACGCTTTGGACTCGGCCGGACGCATGCTGCCACCGGGCAGCTGCCACCTTTCCATCCGTCTTAGCTTCTTGATCACCATGCCCATGTCTTCCCTCGCCCCCGACACCCTGAGGCGCTTTTTTCGAGTCGGCGCACTGGCACTGGCCACCGCAGCCGCGGGGTGCATCGCTCCACCGGCGCCGATGGCCGAAGCTCCCACCGCGCCCCAGGCTGCACCCGCGCCAGCACCGCCTGCCGAGCCACCGGGCCGCATCATCTTTGCCGGCTTTGCGATGCACTCGCAGTCCAAGGCCTTCCGCAACGACGTGTTGCTGGCTGAAAAGCTGGTCCGCGAGCTCGACGCCAACGCCTTGATGCTCAAGCTGGCCAACCCGGCCCGCGGCGAGAGCGCAGAGTGGCCGCAGGCGACGGTCGAAAATTTCGCATTGGTGATGTCCAAAATGGCCGAGGTGGTGCAACCGCGGGACCGGGTCTTGCTGCTGATCTCCACGCATGCCAACCCTGGCCTGCTCAACATCACCGTGGCTGGCAAGAACCAGCCGCCCATCACCCCCAGGTTGCTGAGCGATGCATTGGCGCCGCTGAAGGTACCGACGCTGGTGGTGCTGTCCGCCTGCTACAGCGGCGCATTCATCAAGCCACTGAGGGCGCCGAACCGCGTGGTGCTCACGGCCTCCGACACGCGCCTCACCTCGTTCCGCTGCCAATACGATGGCACCCACACGCCGTTCGCCGAAGCGCTGTTCGGCCAGGCAGACGCTGAGCACCTGTCAGTGACCGACTGGATGGATGAGGCCAGAAAATCCATCGCCGCCCAGGAAAAGCGCCGCAAGCTGCCCGCTTCAAGGCCGCAGGCCTTCGTCGGCGAAGAGGCCAAGGCCTGGGCGGACCAGCCCTTGAAAGACTGGTTGCAGGCGCCCTGAGATCTTGAGCTGCGCACCGGACGGCACACAAGCCCATTGCGCAGTTGGTGAGAGGGCGGGTTTGAGCGGGCCCCGCTCGGGCCCTGCTCCGGCCCGTCAAAGCATTGGACGGCCGCTGTCAGGCGCCCCCGCTGAGCCGGGCCGATGACACGGAGCGGCTCCGACGGTGGGTCTCAGAAAGGCATCTTGGGCATGCCACCGCCGCCCAGGCCCTTCATGCCGCCCATGCGCTTCATCATCTTCATGAGGCCGCCGCCCTTCATCTTCTTCATCATGCCCTGCATCTGCTCGAATTCCTTGAGCAGCCGGTTGACCTCCTGGACATGCACGCCTGCGCCCGTGGCGATGCGCTTCTTGCGGGTGGCCTTGATGAGCTCGGGCTTGCGGCGCTCCAGCGGCGTCATGCTCTGGATGATGCCTTCCTTGCGCTTGATGTCCTTCTCGGCCTTGTCCATGTCCACCGCGCCGGCCTTGGCCGTGAGCTGGGACGGCAGCTTGTCCATCAGGCTGGACAGGCCGCCCATCTGTTTCATCTGCTGGATCTGGGACAGGAAGTCATTGAGATCGAAACCGTCGCCGCTCTTGACCTTGGCGGCCAGCTTCTGGGCAGCCTCCATGTCCACGCCAGCCGTGACCTGCTCGACCAGCGCCACGATGTCGCCCATGCCCAGGATGCGGCCCGCATGGCGCTCGGCGTCGAACACCTCCAGCCCGTCGATCTTTTCCGAGACGCCCGCAAACTTGATGGGCGCACCCGTGATCTGCCGCACCGACAGCGCCGCACCGCCGCGCGAGTCGCCGTCGAGCTTGGTGAGCACGATGCCGGTGAGGGGCAGGGCTTCCTTGAACGCCTTGGCCGTGTTGATCGCGTCCTGGCCCTGCATGGCATCGACGACGAACAGGGTTTCGACGGGGTTCAAGGCGGCGTGCAGGTCCTTGATTTCCTTCATCAACGCTTCGTCGATGGCCAGGCGACCGGCCGTGTCGACCAGCAGCACGTCGAAATAGTGTTTCTTGGCGTAGTCGAGCGCCGCGCGCGCGATGTCCAGGGGCTTTTGGTCCGGCGTGCTCGGGAACCACTCCGCACCCGCCTGCCTGGTGACGGTCTTGAGCTGCTCGATGGCCGCGGGGCGGTACACGTCGCCCGAGACGGTGAGCACCTTCTTCTTGCGCTTTTCGATCAGGTGCTTGGCCAGCTTGGCGGTGGTCGTGGTCTTGCCGGCGCCCTGCAGGCCTGCCATCAGGATGATGGCGGGCGGCTGGGCCGCCAGGTTGATGTCCGAGACGCCCTGGCCCATGGTGGCCGCCAATTCGCGGTTGACGATGGAGACCAGGGTCTGGCCGGGCTTGAGCGATCCGATGACCTCCTCGCCCAGCGCCTTTTCCTTCACCCGCGCGATGAAGTCGCGCACCACCGGCAGGGCCACGTCGGCCTCCAGAAGTGCCATGCGCACCTCGCGCAGCATGTCCTGCACGTTGGATTCGGTGATGCGGGCCTGGCCACGCATCTCCTTGACGAGGCGCGAGAGTTTGTCGGTAAGGGCGGAGGCCATGGGCAATGTTCCGGTGTTGCCTGCGCGCGATCAACACAACGGTTGTGGCTGGCAGGCACGCCCAGGTACGGGCGGTGGGGGCAAAAGGCTAAACTGCGATCCATGATTTTAGCGAGTAGCTCCCCCTTCAGCTGGCTGCTGGCCCTGGCCGCCGCGGTGGCATATGGCGTTCCCGCCGTCGCCGCCAAGCGCCTGGGCACCACGGCAGCCCGCAATGCGCTGCTGGTGGCGTGGGTGCTGCATGGCGCCGTCCTGGTGTGGGGCCTGTGGGGCGACGCACCGCGCTTCGGGTTTGCGCCCGCACTGTCGATGACGGCCTGGCTGGTACTCACCGTCTATGCGGTCGAGCGGCAGCTCTTTCCCCAGATGCAGTCGCGCTGGGTGCTGGCTGCGCTGGGCGCGGTGGCCGTGGTGCTGGCCCTGGTGTTCCCGGGGCAGCCACTGCATGTCACGGCTTCTGCCTGGCTGCCGCTGCACCTGGCGCTGGGCATTGCCTGCTACGGCCTGTTTGGTGCTGCGGTGGTGCACGCCTGGCTCATGACCCGCGCCGAGCGGCACATCCGGCAGGCCGAGGACCCGCACAGCGGCATCCCGCTGCTGACGCTGGAGCGCCTGACTTTCCGCTTCGTGACGGCCGGCTTCATCCTGCTGACGGCCACGCTGCTGGCGGGCTGGCTGTTTGGCGAGACCCTGTACGGCCGTGCCTGGCGATGGGACCACAAGGCCGTGTTCTCGCTGCTGTCCTGGCTCACGTTCGCCGCGCTCCTGATCGGTCGCGCGCGCTTTGGCTGGCGGGGCCGCAACGCAGTGCGCGTGCTGTACGCGGGCTCGACGCTGCTGCTGCTGGCCTATGTGGGCTCGCGCTTCGTCATGGAAGTGGTGCTGGGGCGCAGCGCATGAAGTACCTGGTCCTGCTCATCGTTCTGGTCGTGGCCATCGGCATCTGGCGCAGCCGGCGCGACAAGGACGGCGCAGAGGCTCCGGTGCGCCCGGCATCCCCACCGCCGGGTGGCCCGCAGGACATCCTGGCCTGCGCGCATTGCGGCGTGCACATCCCCAAGGCCGAGGCCTTGATGCTGGGCAGCCAGGCCTATTGCTGCCCGGAGCACCGCAGCCTCGGTCCGGCCTGAGCCATGCAAGTACCCCCCGCAGGGATGTTCCTGCCCACCGTGGATGCGCCGTTCGTGCGGCTGTGGCGCGGTTTTCTGACCGGCCGGGTGGTGGTGGCGCTGGCACTGTTGATGCTGCAAGGCATCGGGCAGATCGTCAACCAGGCGCCGGAGCCGGCCGTGCTGGCTGTGTGTGTGGCGTACCTGGTGGCCACCGCCATGCTGCGCGTGCTGGCTGGGCACGCACCGCCATCGCCGCGCGCCGGGGCTCGGTGGCTGCCGTCGATCGGGGTCGACCTGCTGGCCATCGCCCTCGTACAGTTGCTGCACGCGGGGATCATGAATTTCACCCCCCTGTTCGGCCTGCCCATCCTCATGGCGGCCGTGCTCGGCACCTTGACGCTGGCCCTGGGGACCACGGCGGCGGCCACGCTGCTGCTGCTGGGCTGGGCCTGGTGGCAGGGCATCAGCACGACCGGCGATGCGGCCCCGCGCTACCTGCAAAGTGCGCTGACGGGCACCGGCTACTTCATCGTGAGCTATCTGGTGCACCAGTTGGCCGCCCGCCTGGCGCGCGAGCAAGAGCTGGCCCATCAAAGCCAGGTCGCGGCCCGCGTGCAGACCCAGGTCAGTGCCCTCGTCATCCAGAACCTGACCGACGGCGTGCTGGTGGTGGATGAAAGCGATACCGTGCGCATGGCCAACCCTGCAGGCCTGCAACTGCTGGGTGGGCGCGACCTTCCCGAGCTGCCGTTCGTGCTGGCGACGGAATCCCCCTGGAGCCCCCTGATCATCCTGGCCCGGCGCACCTTCCGGCACGAGCAACCCCAGACCGCCGATGTCGACCTGCTGCACCCCGGGCAGAGCCCCACCGGCCTGCACGTGCGCACCTGGCTCACGTCCACGCGGGAGGCCTCCCGGCAGGCGCAGACCGAGCGGCTGTGCGTGATGTTCCTGCACGACCTGCGGGAGATGGAAGCGCGGCTGCGCACCGAAAAGCTCGCTGCCATGGGCCGCATGTCGGCCGCCGTGGCCCACGAGATCCGCAACCCGCTGGCGGCCATCGTCCAGGCCAACGCATTGCTCGAAGAAGACCTGCACGACCCGGCACAAAAGCGCCTGGCGCACATGGTGCAGCAGAACGCCGACCGACTGGCCCGCATTGCGGAAGAAGTGCTGGACATCGCCCGCGTGCAGCACCAGATCAGCCACGCTCCGGCCTCCACGGTGCCGCTGGACGACACCGTGGCGCAGATATGGAGCGACTGGCAATCCCAGAACCCGGCCCGGCGCCGGGCCGTGGTGACGCTGGAGGCCGAGGGCATCCAGGTCGAATTCGATCCCGAGCATCTGCGGCGCGTGCTGGTGAACCTGCTGGACAACGCCTTGCGCTACATGAGCGAGGCGCCCGATGCGCTGCGGGTCAGCACCCGCGCGCAGCCGTCGGGCCAGGTCAGCCTGCAGGTGTGGAGCGATGGCGCGCCCATGGACAAATCCGTGGAGCGCCATCTGTTCGAGCCCTTCTTTTCCTCCGAGAGCCGATCCAGCGGCCTGGGCCTTTATATTTGCCGCGAGCTGTGCCAGCGCCACGGTGCCTCCATCAGCTACCAGCGGATTGCACACACCACGGCGCAGGGCGAGACCGGGGGCAACGCCTTCACCGTCGGCTTTCGCCGCACGACCCGCCCCGCCGAGGCCGCCACCCTGTTCGACACCATCGTGGTCTGACCCCCACCGCCATGAACGCCACCCCAGCCTCCATCCTCGTCGTGGACGACGAACCCGACCTGCGCACCCTGTATGAGCTCACGCTGCTGCGCGAGGGCTACCGCGTGCAAACGGCCTCCAGCGTGCAGGAGGCGCGCGAGCAGCTCAAGGCCCAGCGCTTCGATGCGGTCATCACCGACATGCGGCTGCCCGACGGTTTCGGCATGGAACTGCTGCAGGACCTGCGCGAACAGCAGCGCAAGGAGCGCTGCGTGGTCATGACGGCCTACGGGTCCGCCGAGAACGCGGTCGAGGCCCTGCGCTCCGGGGCTTTCGACTACCTCACCAAGCCGGTGGACCTCAAGCAGTTCCGCTCGGTGGTGGCCTCGGCCATCCAGGGCACGGGCGGCGTGCCCGCGCCGCGTGCGGCGCGCAGCGGCGGCAACCAGAACAAGAGTGCGGCCTCGGCGGCTGCGGACCCGGCCGGATCGACCCCGGCGCTGGAGCGGATGGTGGGCGAGTCCGCGGCCATCCGCAACGTCAAGCAGCGGGTGGCCAAGGTGGCGCGCGGCATGGCGCCCGTGCTGATCCATGGCGAATCGGGCACGGGCAAGGAGCTGGTGGCGCAGGCCCTGCACGCCAGCAGCCAGCGCGCCGACGGCCCGCTCGTGGCCGTCAACTGCGGCGCGATCCCCGAGAACCTGCTCGAGGCCGAGTTCTTTGGCGCCCGCAAGGGCTCCTACACCGGCGCCTCGCAAGACCGCGACGGTTACTTCCAGGCGGCGCGTGGCGGCACGCTGTTCCTCGACGAGATCGGCGACCTGCCGATCGCCATGCAGTCCAAGCTGCTGCGGGCGATCCAGGAGCGCAGCGTGCGCCCCCTGGGCTCTACACAGGAAGAAACCGTGGATGTGCGCATCGTGAGCGCCACACACCGCGACCTGGCCGCCGACGTGCAGTCGGGCCGGTTCCGCCAGGACCTGTACTACCGGCTGAACGTGATCGAGATCGTGATCCCGCCGCTGCGCGAGCGCCGCGAAGACCTGCCCGCCCTGTGCACCGCACTGCTGGCACGCATCGCGCAGGAGTCGGGCATGGCCGTGCCACGACTGACCGAACAGGCACTGGCCGCCATCGCGGCCCATCCGCTGACCGGCAACGTGCGGGAACTGGAAAACCTGCTGCACCGCGCGGTGGCGCTCAGCGATGGCGATGAACTCCATGTGGACGGCCCGGCGCTGCCGCTGGATAGCGCCGGCGCGCGGGCCATGCCGCACCAGGCGGCCACCACGTCCAGTGCGCCGGCAGTCGCGGCAGGCGACGCGCACGCCACCCTTCAGGCACCATCCGGCTCTCACCACAACCCAGGCAGTTCCGTACCGCTGCCCAGCGACCTGCAGGCCTGGCTGGACCAGCAGGAACGCGACATCCTCATCCGCGCCCTGCGCGAGGCCGGCTTCAACCGCACGGCCACCGCGGCGCGCCTGGGCATCAGCCTGCGCCAGATCCGCTACCGCATCGCCCGCCTGAACATTGCCGCGCCCAACGACCAGGATGCGAATGACGAGATCGGTTGAAGCCGCGCAGGACAACTCGGGCCCACTTTGGGACGGCGGCTGGCACCAGCGGGCACACCGGCTCCCCTCTCCGAACTACGGCGAGCGCCCGGTGCAGGGCGCGCAGGCCATCGACCTGATCGTGGTGCACTCGATCAGCCTCCCGCCGGGTGAATACGGCACGGGCAAGGTACAGCAGCTGTTCACGAACAACCTCGACTGGGACGCCCATCCGTACTTTCAGAGCATCCGCGGCCTGGCCGTGTCGTCGCACTTTTTCATCGAGCGCACGGGCCAGCTCTGGCAATTCGTGAGCTGCGACCAGCGCGCCTGGCATGCGGGCCAGTCTGCCTACCGCGGCCGCAGCCAGTGCAACGACGACTCCATCGGCATCGAGCTGGAGGGCCTGGAAGGCCTGGAGTTCGAAGCGGCGCAGTACCAGATGCTCACCCAACTGTGCCGGGACATCGAACAGCGCTACGCCATCGAGCACATCGCCGGCCATGAGCACATTGCCCCGGGTCGCAAGCAAGATCCCGGGCCAGGGTTCGACTGGCGCCGTCTTCAGGATGCGCTGCGTTGGCCGTTGCGCCGTTTTCCTGCCGCCACGCTGGCCGACCCTCCGTCGACCCGCTGATCACTGCGGCCCCAGCGCCACATCCCGTTTTTTTCTTTGTGCGCTTGCACATTGTTGCAGTGCTGGGTGGCCCCAAGGAACCATGCGGCCTCGGCGGCGAAATCCCGCGCAACGCGTGTCGGCATGCGGGTTGCGTGTCCCACATCCCCGCGTTTCAATGGATTGCGCGGAGGTGCCCGACCTCTGCTTCGCACGCCTAGCACAAGCCGTGTCGTCCTCGGGGCAGTTTTACCGCGATACACTACCGGTAGTGTCTTGAACGCACGAGACACACCATATATAGTGTGCCCACCCCAAAGCCCGGCACACCGATCTCCCGGCCCGGCTGCATTCCCAGCCGAGCATCACACCCCAGACAGCCCATAGAAGAGGACACCCATGCAAGCTGCTTTGAACACGCCTGTCACCCCCCACTCCGCCACGGTCGATGCGCCCGCATCCCAGGCAGCGCCAGTGGCCGCCACCCAATCGCTCCCGCACTACCAGATCATCCGCCGCAACGGCGCGGTGGTGCCCTTCGAGCCCCAGAAAATCGCGGTGGCGATGATGAAGGCCTTTCTTGCAGTGCATGGCACCCAGGGCGCAGCCTCTGCCAGCGTGCGCGAAGTCGTGGACACGCTGACGCAGAACGTCGTGCGCGCGCTGGTGCGTTCGCGCCCCGCTGGCGGCACCTTCCACATTGAAGACGTGCAGGACCAGGTCGAGCTGGGCCTGATGCGCGGCGGCCACCATGAGATCGCCCGCGCCTATGTGCTCTACCGCGAGCGCCGCACGCAGGAGCGTGCCCGCCACACCGAGCAACAGGCCGCTGTGCCAGCGGCACCGCTGCTGCATGTGATGGATGGCGACAAGCGCGTGGCGCTGGACCTGAACCGCCTGCAGGGCCTGATCGAATCGGCCTGCGTGAACCTGGGCGCGGACATCAAGGCCGACCCCATCGTTGCCGAAACCATGCGCAACCTGTACGACGGCGTCCCCATGGACGAGGTCTACAAGGCTTCCATCCTGGCCGCGCGCACGCTGATCGAAAAAGACCCTGACTACACCTACGCCACCGCCCGCCTGCTGCTGCACACCATCGTGCGCGAGGTGCTGGACAAGGAAGTGGCCCAGGCCGACATGGGCCAGGCGTACCTCGAGTACTTCCCCCAATTCATCCAGAAGGGCGTGGACAACGAACTGCTGGACGAGCGCCTGCTGACGTTCGACCTGGCCCGCCTGGGCGCCGCCCTCAAGGCCGACCGCGACCTGCAGTTCGACTACCTGGGCCTGCAGACCCTGTACGACCGCTACTTCCTGCACGTGCGCAAGACCCGCATCGAGCTGCCCCAGTGCTTCTTCATGCGCGTGGCCATGGGCCTGTCGCTCAACGAATCCGACCGCGAAGCCCGCGCCATCGAGTTCTATGAAGTGCTCTCGAGCTTCGACTTCATGTCCAGCACGCCCACGCTGTTCAACAGCGGCACGCTGCGCTCGCAACTGTCCTCGTGCTACCTGACCACGGTGCCCGACCACCTGGAAGGCATCTACGACTCCATCAAGGAGAACGCGCTGCTGTCCAAGTTTGCCGGCGGCCTGGGCAACGACTGGACCCGCGTGCGCGCCCTCGGCTCGCACATCAAGGGCACGAACGGCGAATCGCAGGGCGTGGTGCCCTTCCTCAAGGTGGTCAACGACACGGCCGTGGCCGTGAACCAGGGCGGCAAGCGCAAGGGCGCTGTCTGCACGTACCTGGAAACCTGGCACCTCGATATCGAAGAGTTCCTGGAGCTGCGCAAGAACACCGGCGACGACCGCCGCCGCACGCACGACATGAACACGGCCAACTGGATCCCCGACCTGTTCATGCGCCGCGTGATGGAAAAGGGCACCTGGACCCTGTTCTCGCCTTCCGACGTGCCCGACCTGCACGACCTGTTCGGCACCGCGTTCGAGAAGGCCTACGTGGCCTACGAACAGAAGGCTGCGCGCGGCGAGATCAAGCCCTCCAAGACGGTGCAGGCCACCGACATGTGGCGCAAGATGCTGACCATGCTGTTCGAGACCGGCCATCCCTGGATCACCTTCAAGGATGCCTGCAACGTGCGCTCGCCCCAGCAGCACGCCGGCGTGGTGCACTCGTCCAACCTGTGCACCGAGATCACGCTGAACACCAGCGACACCGAAACCGCCGTGTGCAACCTCGGCTCGGTCAACCTGCTGCAGCACTTGAAGGATGGTCAGATCGACCACGACAAGCTCAAGAAGACCATCACCGTGGCCATGCGCATGCTGGACAACGTGATCGACATCAACTACTACGCAGTACCCAAGGCCCGCGACTCCAACATGCGCCACCGCCCCGTGGGCCTGGGCCTGATGGCCTTCCAGGACAGCCTGTACGAACTGCGCATCCCCTACGCGTCGCAGCAGGCCGTGGAGTTTGCCGACAAGTCGATGGAAGCCATCTGCTACTACGCCTACTGGGCGTCGACCGAGCTGGCCCGCGAACGCGGCCAGTACACCAGCTACAAGGGCTCGCTGTGGGACCGCGGCATCCTGCCTTTCGACACGCTGGACATGCTGTCCGAGGCCCGTGGCGGCTATGTGGACGTGGACCGCTCGTCCACGCTCGACTGGGACGCCCTGCGCAAGAAGATCGCGCAGGACGGCATGCGCAATTCGAACTGCGTGGCCATCGCCCCCACCGCCACGATCTCCAACATCATCGGCGTGGACGCATCGATCGAGCCCTCGTTCGGCAACCTGTCCGTGAAGTCCAACCTGTCGGGTGAGTTCACCGTCATCAACGGCGGGCTGGTGCGCGACCTCAAGCGCCTGGGCCTGTGGGACGACGTGATGATCATGGACCTCAAGCACTTCAAGGGATCGCTGCACCCCATCGACCGCGTGCCGGCCGACATCAAGGCGCTGTACTCCACCGCCTTCGAGGTCGAGGCGCAGTGGCTGGTGGAAGCCGCATCGCGCCGCCAGAAGTGGATCGACCAGGCTCAGAGCCTGAACATCTACATGGCCGGCGCATCGGGCAAGAAGCTCGACGACACCTACAAGCTGGCGTGGATCCGTGGCCTCAAGACCACGTACTACCTGCGCACGCAAAGCGCCACGCACGTCGAGATGAGCACCGTGAACACACGCCAGCTCAACGCCGTGTCGTCCGGCAACGAGGGTGGCTCGCAGCAGGCTTCTGCAGCCGCTCCATCCAAGCCCGGCGCGTCGGAAGCAGCAGCCACTGCAGCTTCTGCGCAGGCCGCGGCACGGCCCGCCACGGACGTTCAGTTCACCGCGATCGACGACGTCAGCTGCGAGGCCTGTCAGTAAGGTCCTACGAAGCAGCGTGCATCGCGTTCAATGCACGCTGCTTCGGTGCTGTGAAGCAACAAATCGTTGCTGCACAACGCTGCAGTGCTTTCCTTTTTGCAGCACTGCTTTCATAATCCGAACACTGGAAAATCTATGTTGTCCTGGGACGAAGAAGTCAAGCCCTCATCGCAAAATCAACTGGACGGTGGACTGAACAAAAGCCACCCGGCGGAGCAGCCGCCCCTGTCTTTCCAGACCCCCTCACTGCAGGACGTCCACGCGTCGATGATTGCATCCGCAGCCCCCCAGGCAACTCCTGCAGTCGCTGCCACGCACCGCCGCGTGAATGCCGCCGACAAGCGCATCATCAACGGCCAGACCGACGTCAACCAGCTGGTCCCGTTCAAGTACAAGTGGGCGTGGGAAAAGTACCTCGCCACCTGCGCCAACCACTGGATGCCGCAGGAAGTGAACATGACGCGCGACATCGCGTTGTGGAAAGACCCGAACGGCCTGACCGAAGACGAGCGCCGCATCATCAAGCGCAACCTCGGCTTCTTCGTGACCGCCGACTCGCTGGCTGCCAACAACATCGTGCTGGGCACGTACCGCCACATCACCGCCCCCGAGTGCCGCCAGTTCCTGCTGCGCCAGGCGTTCGAGGAAGCGATCCACACCCACGCCTACCAGTACATCGTGGAGTCGCTCGGCCTCGATGAAGGCGAGATCTTCAACGCCTACCTGGAAGTGCCGTCGATCCGCGACAAGGACCAGTTCCTGATCCCCTTCATCGAAGCGATCATGGACCCCAACTTCCACACCGGCACGTTCGAGACCGACCAGACGCTGCTCAAGTCGCTGATCGTGTTCGCCTGCCTGATGGAAGGCCTGTTCTTCTACGTCGGCTTCACGCAGATCCTGGCGCTGGGCCGCCAGAACAAGATGACCGGCGCTGCAGAGCAGTACCAGTACATCCTGCGCGACGAGTCGATGCACTGCAACTTCGGCATCGACCTGATCAACCAGCTCAAGCTGGAGAACCCGCACCTGTGGACCGCCGAGTTCAAGGCCGAGATCAACGCGCTGTTCATGAAGGCCGTCGAGCTGGAATACCGCTACGCCGAAGACACCATGCCGCGTGGCGTGCTGGGCATGAATGCATCGATGTTCAAGGGCTACCTGCGCTACATCGCCAACCGCCGCGCCACGCAGATCGGCCTGGAGACGCTGTTCCCCAATGAAGAAAACCCGTTCCCGTGGATGAGCGAGATGATCGACCTCAAGAAGGAACGCAACTTCTTCGAGACCCGGGTTATTGAATACCAGTCTGGTGGTGCGCTGTCCTGGGACTAGCACTTTTTAGCATTGCACCACCATGGATATCTACACCACGCACCACACCGACAGCGCCCCAGAGCATTGCCGTGTGGAGCGTTCCCGTGTTCATGGGGATGGGGTCGACCTCCATCTCCATGGATCGCTTCTTGTCCATTGAAGACAGGAAGTGCTCTTTGCAAATTGACCCAAGGAGAACATGATGGCAACTGCGAAAAAGACCGCTGCTAAGAAGGCAGCCCCCGCGAAGAAGGCCGCTCCTGCCAAGAAGGCAGTAGCAGCAAAGAAGGCAGCACCGGCCAAGAAGGCTGCGCCCGCCAAGAAGGCAGCACCCGCCAAGAAGGCAGCACCCGCCAAGAAGGCCGCTCCCGCCAAGAAGGCAGTAGCAGCAAAGAAGGCTGC